>JAPKZR010000260.1 GCA_026393695.1 Actinomycetota bacterium | reverse complement strand
GCGCTTGTCGCCCGCAGCGACGCGACCCCACTTGAGTTGCTCGATGCCGCCATCGAACGAATCGAACGAATCGATCCTGCCCTCAACGCAGTGGTGATTCGTTGGTTCGAGCACGCTCGCGAAGTCGCAGCAAGTCCTGATCTTCCCGACGGCCCATTTAAGGGTGTGCCGTTTCTGCTCAAAGATCTTTGGGCCACCTACGCCGGCCAGCGCATCAGCAACGGCAACGTCGCACTGAAGAACGCGAACACGATTTCGACGATCGATACAACGCTGGTGTCGCGCTATCGCGCTGCCGGACTCGTCATCGCTGGACGCACCAACAGTCCCGAACTCGGCAGCGTCCCCGTCACTGAACCATTGGCGTGGGGTCCAACGCGCAACCCGTGGGACACCTCACGCACACCCGGCGGGTCCAGCGGAGGCTCGGCCGCAGCGGTGGCAGCGGGCATGGTTCCGTTCGCGCACGCCAGCGACGGCGGCGGTTCTATTCGTATTCCGGCTTCATGTTGCGGGCTCGTGGGCCTCAAGCCCAGCCAGGGTCGCATCACCTTTGGCCCCGGTCGCGACGAAAGCGGACTCGGCGTCGAGCATTGCGTGAGCCGCACGGTGCGCGACACAGCGGCATTGCTCGATGCAACGTGTGGGCCTGGCATCGGCGACACCGTCACGGCTCCTGCTCCGAGTCGGCCCTACGCCCTCGAGGTTGGCGCCGACCCAGGTCGACTGCGCATTGGCTTGCTCGATCACCACCCCCAAGGTGGCGCTGTCGATCAAGACTGTGTCGACGCCGCCCGCAACACGGCCGCTCTGCTCGAATCACTTGGCCACCACGTAGAGCCCGCATGGCCCGCAGCGCTCGAAGACTCGTCGTTTGCGTCGCAGTTCGGCGCGTTGTGGAGCACCAACATGGGCGTGTCACTGAGCCGCTTCGAAGAGGCCGTTGGCCATCCACTAGACGCCGACGAATTCGAACTGATGAACCGTGCCCAAGCCGACTTCGCCAAACTCTTTAGCTCCATCGACTACGCGCGTGCACTGGCTGCAGTGGCCCAGTTCAGGCGCGCTGTGCAGGCCTGGTGGACCCAGGGCTGGGACCTCTTAGTCACGCCAACCAACGCACAAGTTCCGCTGCCCATCGGCACCATCGCCAACGATCCCAATCACCCAATGGCACCACTCGCTCGCTCCGGCGCGTTCGTGCCGTTCACCCCGGCTTGGAACACTTCGGGCCAGCCGGCCATCAGCGTGCCGATGCACTGGAGCGCCGAAGGCCTTCCAGTAGGTACGCAACTCGTTGCCGCCTACGGGCGCGAAGACGTCTTGATTCGGGTCGCTAGCCAACTTGAGCAGGCGCAGCCATGGGCGCATCGTCGCCCACCGGTGTGATCACACGGCCCTAGCGAGCCGTCCAACCGCCATCCACAATCAGCGACTGGCCGGTGATGAACGTGCTCGCCCTACTGGCAAGCAGCAACAACGCACCATCGAGTTCGTGCTCCTCACCCATGCGCGGAATCGGTGAGTTAGTGGTGACAAATCGCTGACTCCCCGGGTCGGTATCCATACCAGCGGTCATCTCGCTATCGAACCATCCGGGGCACAACGCGTTCACGCGCAGACCCTTGCGAGCCCACTGCAAGGCCAACTCACGCGTGAGGTTTACGACAGCGCCCTTCGACGCGCAGTAGTGCGCTTGCTTGATGGGCGCTGAGCCCACGTGGCCAAGCATCGACGCAATGTTCACGATGCTGCCGTAGCCCTGCGCCACCATCGGCGCTGACACCAGTTTGCTGAGCTGCCACACAGCGGTGACATTCAATTCCATCGCTGCACGAAAGGTGTCGAGGTCTTCGTCTTCGATCGCGACTTTGTGTCCGATGCCAGCGTTGTTGACCAACACATGCACGGTGCCGAACCGATCGATGGTCTCGGCCACAAGTCGCTCGCGGTCCTCGGGCTGCGATAGATCGGCGCTGACAGCCATTGCGTTAGGCATCTCGACAACGAGGTCACGCAACCTGTCGGCGCGTCGAGCCGCCACTACAACGGTGGCCCCCGCAGCGTGGAGTACCCGCGCGAATCGGTGACCCAAGCCCGACGACGCACCCGTGACAATCACGATTTGGTCATCGAGACGAAACATGGACAGCGGGTCAAGTGCGGCAGTTGGTGTCGTAGACATGGCGCTCACATTACGAGCAGTGGCAACATGCCCCATGAGCGAATCCGAACTTCCCATGGTGATTCTTGTGCACGGGGCATGGCACGGCGCATGGTGCTGGTCAACCCTGCAGGCCGAACTCGATACGCGGGGCGTAGCTTCGTTGGCCATCGACCTGCCCGGTCACGGAGTTTCGCTCGAACCATTCGGCGACCTCCTCAGCGATGCCGCTCATGTCTCACGAGTGCTCGCCAAGATCCAACGGCCGATTGTGCTTGTGGGCCATTCGTACGGCGGCGCCGTCATCTCCCAGGCAGCATCCGCCGCCACCAACGTGAAGCACTTGGTCTATATGACTGCGTATGTGCCCGATGTTGGCGAGGGAATCTTGCCGATGTCGGCCAACATGCCCAAAGCTCGCACCTCGCTCGGGCCAGCGATTGTCTATGGCGACGATGGCCTGTGCACCATCAATCCAGACCTCGCCGCCGCTGCGTTCTACGGCCGTTGCAGCGCCAACTCAATCCCAGCCAACATCGCCCGCCTCTGTCCGCAACCTGTGGCCAGCTTTGGTCAGGCCGTCACCGGAGCAGCGTGGAACTCGATCGAATCCACCTACATTCGTTGCACCGACGACGAGGCCATTCACATCTCGCACCAAGACCACATGGCCGTGCGGTGCACACACGTCGAGACCCTGAACACCGACCACTCGCCGTTTTCCTCAATGCCTGGCGCTACCGCCGATATTCTCGAACGCATTGCGCGTGGATAACCACAACACCACCGAGGAGTCGAGTTGAAAGTTCGCATCGGGTTCGGATTTGGTGCGCGCACCACGCTCAACGACAGCAGCTTCGGCGTGGCTGTCGATGCTCTCGAACGACTTCGCTTCGACAGCTTGTGGCTCAGCGACCGCATCGGCGGCGAGGTCCCCGACCCGCTCGTCGCGATGGCGTTCGCTGCGGGCCGCACCAAGCGGCTGAAGGTCGGCATGAGCGTGATGGTGCTGCCCGGACACAATCCGGTGGTGCTTGCGAAACAACTTGCCACCCTCGACCGCCTCTCCGATGGCCGACTGCTCCCCGGCTTTGGCCTTGGCGCTGCCGACCCACACGAACAGCAGGCCTTCGGCGTTGAGCGCAAAGAACGCGCCAAGATCTTCGACGAGTCGCTCGCCGTGATGCGCGCGTGCTGGAGCGAAGCCGAGGTCACCTTCCACGGCGAACGTTTCCACTACGACCGCTTACGGGTGCTGCCCAAGCCAAAGCAGCAACCACTTGAGGTATGGCTTGGCGGCATTGCCCCATCCGAGCTGAAACGAGTCGGCCGACTCGCCGACGGTTGGTTGCCATCGTTCGTCACCCCCGCCGATGTCGCCGCAGCGCGGCCGATCATCGAGCAAGTTGCCCGTGAACACGAACGCGAAGTGCCCGCCGATCACTTCGGCGCGCTAATCCCCTACTCGCATGCGCCGTTACCCGACGCGTTGCTTGCGGGCCTTGCTGCTCGGCGTCCCGACCTCGACAACATCTCCGAAATTGTGCCTCAAGGCTGGGATCAGTTGCTTGCGCACATCGATCGTTTCGTCGATGTAGGCACCACCAAGTTTGTGGTGTTGCCAATCTCCGAACCGGGCAGCGAAGACGCGTGGGTCAGCGAACTCGAGGCCGCCGCAGCCGTGTTGCTCCCGCGCCAAACCTGACGATCACGCAGCGACCAAACACACTCAGGGTTTCACCGAATTCCACGTGGCCTTGGCGCCGCTGTGGCCGATCTTGATCACGGTGTAGATGGCCCCAGCCGAGACCAGCAGCGAGAACACCACAACAACAATCGATGTGGCCTTCGCGGGAAGGTTCAGTGGCTTGTCGCGGCGACGCATCACTTCAACCAGCGCCAAGAAGGCGGCAGCCAGTAACACGCCGAACGCCCACGGCAGCAGGTCTTCACCCATCTGAGCGTGATCGACCACCAGTTGAGTTCGCTTCACCGACTCCAAGAACGCTTCGCCGCTGCCCTGAGCAAGGCCGACGGAACCAGTAGCAACAAACGCCACGATCGCTACCAAGAACGAATACTTCGGACGCAGCGACGGCAAGAGCGCAATGAGTAAGAGCCCGATCACCGCGAGCGGCACCAACACAACTGCGGCATGAACGAGTATCGGGTGCGCCGGCAAGCCGAACAGTTGGTTGATTTCCATACGCCAGTGTCGCAGAGGTGCCACAGTTACCCCATGCATTCTGATCTGTTGATCACTCCGCTCATGTTCGAGCTGCGGCGGCTCCGTATGCCACTGGTGCGACCGTTCCGCACCAGCTTTGGCACCGAGTCAGTTCGCGAGGTCATGGTCATCCGAGTTGTCACCGACCAAGGTGAGGGTTGGGGCGAATCGTCCATCGAATCCGAGCCCCTCTATCTCAGCGAGTTCCACAACGCTGCCGACTACGTATTCGTCGAGCATTTGATTCCTCGACTGTTCGCTGCTGCTCCCTTCCATGTCCACGACGTAGCCGCGATCCTCGCTCCGGTGAAGGGCCACCGCATGGCCAAAGCAGCGCTCGAAATGGCGCTACTCGACGCGCAGCTTCACGCCGAGGGGCGATCGTTTCAGCGTTACCTCGGGGCCACGCGTACAGCAGTGGCCGTCGGAGTGTCGGTGGGTATCACCGAGACCATCGACGAACTTGTACACGTCGTGTCCGACTACGTGGCCGAGGGTTACTCGCGCGTCAAACTCAAGATCGAACCCGGATTCGATATCGAACCGGTTCGCCGCGTACGTGAAACCAACCCAGACCTGATGCTGCAGGTTGATGCGAACACCGCGTACAACATCTCCGACATCGACCATCTCGCTCGCCTCGATCCGTTCAACCTGTTGCTCATCGAGCAGCCATTCGGAGAGGACGACTTGGTCGGCCACGCCGAACTCCGCCGTCGCGTGAGCACCCCCATCTGCCTCGACGAAGCGATCGGATCCATCGACCACGTGCGTTCGGCCATCGCCCTCAACGCCGTCGACATCGTGAACATCAAGCCCGCCCGGGTGGGCGGCTACCGCGCCGCTGTCGCCATTCACGATCTCTGCGTCGATGCGGGCATTCCGGTGTGGTGCGGCGGCATGTTAGAAACGGGCATCGGTCGAGCGGCAAACCTGTCGCTGGCGTCGTTGCCCGGGTTCACGCTGCCCGGCGACATCTCAGCCACCAAGCGCTACTGGCATCGCGATATCACGGCATCCTTCGACCTAGCCAACGGCCAGATCACCGTGCCCACCGGTAACGGCTTTGGGGTCGCGGTCGTCACCGAGTTCGTCGACGAGATCACCTTCGAGCGTCGCGAAATCACGCCGCAGATCTGACCCGCGTTGATTTTTCGTTCACCGAAATAGGCCATTTGGAGCATCTCTCCTAAGGTCATCTCATGGCTCATGGTGACGCTTCGACCAGCGATCGCCACCGCCTTACCCTTCGTTCGCACCACTCGCCAACGCTGGCCACCACGGTCACCATCGAGTGCGCGCTGAGCGACCTCGACCGCCAGCGCTTGCAATCTGTGCTGTGCGATCCGCTGCTCGAATCGGGCTCGTGGGACACGCCAATCGGCCCGCTGCAACTCGATATCGGCCTCATCCCCGGAGTCACCGATACCGCCGCTGAGCAGGTCATCCACGCTGCTTCGCTGCTCGGTATTCACGTCACCGATGCCGCCGTTGGCCGGCTCATCGATCTCGATCAATCGCTCGACGACCGCGAGATCCGCAGCCATTACACCAATGCCGTCATCGAGCGGTGGGCCACTGGAATCAACGTCGAGCCCGGCTACGCATTGCGCGAGACCACCGTGTCGCCCACCGAGTTGGTCGATCTTGCGCTCGACGACGACGCACTCGGTCGGCTCTGCTCGCAGCGCGGGCTTGCTCTCGACCTCGCAGAACTGCACGTGATCCGCGACCACTTCAGCGCAGCGAACCGCTTGCCAACCGACGCCGAACTCGAAACGCTCGCCCAGACCTGGAGCGAGCACTGCGCGCACAAGAGCTTTCGGGCCGACATCGTGCTGCCCGATGGCACGGTCCTCGAGCCCTTGCTCGATCAGCTTCGGCGCTCGACCAACGAGATCAATGCCAGCTTTGTGGTGTCGGCATTCGACGGCAACGCAGGCATCGTGCAGTTCACGCCCGCCCGCACGTATGCACTCAAGTGCGAGACCCACAATCACCCTTCGGCCATCGAGCCATTTGGTGGAGCGAACACTGGCGTAGGCGGAGTCATTCGAGACATCCTCGGCGCGGCGCATCAGCCCATTGCGTGCACCGACATTCTCTGTTTCGGGCCCGCCGATACCACCGACGACCAACTACCCGATGGCGTACTCAGCCCGGCGCGAATCATCGAAGGCGTTGTCGCTGGCATTGCCGACTACGGCAACAAGATCGGTTTACCAACGGTTGCGGGCAGCGTGCTGTTCGATCCCGCCTACGTATCGAATCCGTTGGTGTTTGCCGGAT
>JAPKZR010000028.1 GCA_026393695.1 Actinomycetota bacterium | reverse complement strand
GCGCCGTGGCTCGTACGACGCCAAGGCGTCGGTGGTGCGAAAGAGCATGACCTCTACGCCGTCGGCGAGCACCACAAGCGCGATCACTTGGTTTGGTGTGGCCGACTCGAGGGCCGAAGCAAGCAGCAGCGCGGGGTGAGCAGCGCCAGTGTTGCCCACGGTGGCGGCAAGCGAGTCGACGAACGCCTCGGTGCGAGCGCCAAGCGAACGAGCAACGCTGGTGTTGGCGCGATCGTGGGTGCCAGCAACCACGAGGTGATCGACATCGCTGGCCTGAAGTCCGGCTTGGGTAAGCGCCGCAGCCCATGCCGTGGGAGCCAGCGCGGCGTAGCGGGTTTCGCCAAAGCGCTCTTCCCACAGCTTCGAACGGTTGTCGCCGGGTGTGCGCCAGCGATCGAGGAACTCTTCGGTGGCTGTGCCACGGGCGATGTATTCGGCCAGCAACACGCCTTGCGACGAACTGCCAACAAGCAGCGCAGCAGCACCATCGCCGCCAGCGGATTCGTCGGTTGATCCAGGAAGGCCTGAGCGAAGATCGCTGGACACCACAAGCGCTGGCGCATCCATCGACAGCGCAGCATGCAGCGCGCCCACGGCCGACTTCACCGAGCCATTGGCATCGAACGCAGCAACGTGGCTTCCAAGGCGAAGCGCGGCGTGGATAGTTGTGGCGTTGGTCTTATCGAGATACGGCACCGCAACGGTGCTGAACCACAACGATTCGGGAACCACGGTGCTGCGTTCGACTGCCGAACGTGCGGCTTCGACCCCCATCGTGGTGGCGTCTTCGTCAAACGATGCAACCGAGCGCGTGCCCTTGCCGCCACCAGTGCCGGCGACTGCCGCAATGGTCGAACGGTCGAGCCGCCGATACGGCAGGTGCGTGCCCCACGAGAGGATTCCCTTCATTGGTAACCAACGTCTCCTTGTAGTTTCGCGACGCCCGCGATTGCGTCGTCAGCCTACGAGCAGGGCGCTCACGAATCAGATGCCAACGACGGGTCAGAGTCTTACTGGTGCTCGGGCCCGATGGTGATTCCTAGGCACGGCGTCATTAATTCGCTGCGCCAATCGGTAACGAACTCGCGGGCCGTGCGCCGCCATTGGCCCAGCCGATCGTCGCCCGCGGGTAGACGATGGCGTGATGCATGCTTGGCTCGTTGCAGATTTGTATGGGCCTCAACGCTGCCCGACCACACCGTGATCACTTCGTTGTCGGTCATCAACGTTTCGTAGAGGCCAGTTGCGGTGAATCCGTACTCGGCCATCAACGGCACTTGCACCGCCGCCACAGCCTCGAGGTGTTCAAGCGTGGTGCCTGGGCGAACCGTCGCGATCTCATGCACAAACAGTGATCCATGCACGCCGGCGGCCACGAGCGATGCTGTGGTTGGACTGTTCGGGGCGCCAGCGAGCAGCCGATCGAATCCGCCGGTGCGCGACTTGTAGGCCTCATCCCACCACGCGTTCAGTTCGGTGTTCTGCGTTCGTTTCAGGTTCAACCGCTCGACCGAAGCACCCCACCCGTCCCATCCGTTGGGGACGTCCCAGATGTTGATCACCTGCGGCCATCTGCCGGTGATGCCCATCACCGACCATGTGCCCTGGAGCACGAAGTTGTTGATCTCGTTACCGCTTGCCTGCAGGGTGTGCTGCATATAGGGCCACGATCCTTGGCCCACAATGTCGATTGTCTCGTGTAGATACAGCGCGCTCACTTGGCCCCCGAATGCGGCACGTGCTGCCGCTATAGCGGCAGTTATAGTCCACCCGATATGGGTAACTACGACGATGTGTTCAACGATGGTTCGATAGCCACGATTCCGGCGATCGTTGATCGTGCGGTTGCGCTCTTTGGAGCCAGCGAAGGTGTCGTCGATGTCGACACGAGACTCACGTTCGCAGAGCTTGCCCAACAGGTAGATGTCGCCGCGCAAGGTTTCATTGCTGCTGGCCTCGAGCCGGGCGATCGTGTGTGCATTTGGGCCCCCAATGGTTTGCGGTGGCTGCTCGCCGCGCTTGGTGCATATCGCGCCGGAGCCGTGCTGGTTCCGCTGAACACGCGCTTCAAAGGCCCCGAGGCCGCCTACGTGCTGCGCACCGCTGGCGTGCGCATGCTCTTCACCGTCACCGTCTTTCTCGATACGGACTATCCGGCATTGCTCACAGGCGTCGACGCTGTCGATTCGCTTGAGACCGTGGTCGTCATCTCTGGCGATGTGCCGGCCGGATGCGTTTCGTGGGCCGATTTCATTGCT
Organism: Actinomycetota bacterium; assembly: GCA_026393695.1. Taxonomy (GTDB): domain Bacteria; phylum Actinomycetota; class Acidimicrobiia; order Acidimicrobiales; family Ilumatobacteraceae; genus WLMZ01. The sequence goes on along the minus strand of JAPKZR010000028.1, from coordinate 4,811 downwards.
GCTGGTTCGTCGGTTCCTCACGCCGAGGTCGTGGCCCGCAGCGCAGCCGTGAAGCCCGACGACACCAGCGACATCATGTTCACCAGCGGCACCACCGGCCGGCCCAAGGGCGCAATGCTCAGCCACGGCGCAACGGTGAAAGGCTTCAACGCTTGGGCCACGGTTGTGGGCTTGCGGCACGGCGATCGCTACCTCATCGTGAACCCGTTCTTCCACGCGTTCGGGCTCAAGGCTGGCATCGTGGCTTCGCTCGTGAAGGGCGCAACCATCGTTCCTCAAGCGGTGTTCGATGTGCCGCAGGTGATGCGTCGCGTTGTTGACGAACGCATCAGCATGTTGCCCGGGCCTCCCTCGATCTACCAGACCATCCTCGATCACCCGCAGCTTGCGTTGTTCGACCTTTCGTCGTTGCGTCTTGCTGTCACCGGTGCCGCCACCGTGCCCGTCGAGCTCATTCGGCGGATGCGCGAAGAGCTGAAGTTTGAGACCGTGGTTACCGGTTACGGACTCACTGAGACCACCGGCATTGTCACGATGTGCCGTCACGACGACCCCATCGAAACGATTGCCAACACCGCCGGCCGAGCCATCCCCGATGTTGAGGTGCGCCTTGTCGACGAAGACGGAAACGATGTTGCTGTCGGCGAGGCCGGCGAGGTCTGGGTGCGCGGCTACAACGTGATGCTTGGCTACTTTGGTAACCCCGAAGCCACTGCCGAAACGGTCAATGCCGATGGTTGGTTGGCCACAGGCGATGTTGCGGTGCAAGACGCCGAGGGCAACGTACGCATCACCGATCGCAAGAAAGACATGTTCATCATGGGTGGCTTCAACGCCTACCCAGCCGAGATCGAAAATGCGCTGCTCGGCTACCCCGGTGTGAGCCAGGTTGCTGTGGTTGGCGTGCCAGATCGTCGCATGGGCGAGGTCGGCATGGCGTTCATCATCGCCAAGCCTGGAGCCTCGATTGTTGCCGAGGATGTCATTGCGTGGTGTCGCGCCAACATGGCCAACTACAAGGTTCCTCGCTATGTGCAAACCGTCGATGCGTTGCCGATGAACGCCAGTGGCAAGGTGCTCAAGTTCGAACTCCGTAGCCGTGGTGCAGCACTCATCGAATGACCGCGTAACGCGATCATGAATCCAAACACGAACACCGAACTTGTCGATGTTGTCGACGAAGACGATCACGTGATTCGGGTGGTCACCCGCGCCGAGATGCGCGCCCACAGACTTCGCCATCGCGGTGTGTTCATCGCAGTGCAACACAGCGACGGTCGTCTGCTAGTCCATCAACGCAGTTTCTCCAAAGATGTTTGTCCTGGGTTGTGGGACATTGCGGTGGGTGGCGTTGTTGCTTCTGGAGAGTCCTATGACACGGCCGCAGTTCGCGAGCTCGCCGAGGAAATCGGCGTGGCCCACGTTGCGCCAACGCGCATTGGCGAAGGATCGTTCAGCGACGAATTCTTCGTGCTCAACGCGCGCTGTTATCGCGTGGTGTGCGACGGGCCGTTCGTGTTCGCCGACGGTGAGGTCATCGCTGCGCGATGGGTCAATCGCGCCGATCTCGATGTTCTGCTTGCGACGAACAGCGTGATGACCGACAGCGTTGCGTTGTTGTTGGCCCCGGGTCTCATCACCGTTGCTGAGTAATGCTCACCTCTTTGAGGCGGCCGTTTTCCAATTCGTAGCTCTACGCGCACTCAAGGTTCCGTGCATCAGCACCCGAACCAAGGAGAACTTCGATGAGCATGTATGGCGCCAATCCAGAGCAACTCGCCCGCTTGGGCAGCACCATGAAACACCAGATCGACACCATCAACACGTTGGTCAGCACGGTTACCTCAGCGCTCGGTGGCACCACGTGGGTGGGTCCGGCCCGCGATCAATTCGAGGGCGACTGGAACTCAACATTTCGCCCAGCGCTCAATCGTCTTGGGCAGGCTTTCGATGCCGCAGGGCAAGATTGCCTGCTGCGTTCCCAAGATCTTCAACGGGTGATGGGTGCTCGCTGATTTCTATTGGTGTGCTTTCGGCCTAGATTTCAGGGGTGCTGCAACTTGAGTTCACTGTCGAACCGTTCGTCGAGGGTCTTCCAGGTCCGCACGTCACGGCTGCAGTGTCTGCCGCCGAGGCTGTGGGAGCCACGGTCGAGTTCGGCCCGTTTGGCTCAAGTTGCACAGCATCCACCGAGGCAATGCCTTTGGTGATCGCCGAACTCGTCAGGGCGGCGTTCGCCAACGGTGCTTCACACGTCACCATGCACGTGGCTCAGGGCTCCACGTGAGCCTGCCTCGTCACCCGCTGGTGCTTGCAGTGCGGCCCGTCGCCGAGGCGTTGGGTGCAACAGTTCTGCCGGTGAGCCAGCGTGAGCCCAGCGACATTCCACTGATGTGGGAGGGCGTTGTTGTGGCGGTTGTGCGACCAGCTCCGCTGCATGGCGCACTCGATCGTCTCATCGAATCCGTCGAGCGTGAGTTCGGTAGTCCGCTGGCCGAGTTGGGTCGCGAAGACAAGCAGCGCGCTATCCGTCTGCTCGACGAACGCGGTGCGTTCACCCTGCGTCGGGCGGTCGAAGACGTCAGCGACTCGATGGGTGTTTCGCGCATCACGGTCTATAACTACCTCAACGCCATTCACCGCTAGGTCGCGATGCAGCAGCAGTTTGTGGCCGTGCGCGCTGGCCGGCTTGTTCTCGATCGGCTCACTATTGGCGACGTCGCAGCGCTTGTCGAGTACAAGAACGACCAAGCGGTGGCGCGGCACCAGGCGTGGCCGATGCCGTTCACGGCCGAGGCCGCTCTCCAACTCATTGCCGGCACATTTGGTCACACGCTCGCCAGCGGTGGCCAGCTAGCGCTCCGCGATCTGTCCGGTCGCCTGATCGGCGATCTCATGGTGGCACCGGTTGCCGGAGTTGCCCACGCAGTTGAATTGGGCATCACGTTGGCCGCCCCATTCCAAGGTCAAGGCCTCGCCAGCGAAGCAGTGCGTGCTGTTGTCAACGAATTGTTCGCTACCGCCGAGATCCACAAGGTCGAGGCCTACGTTTCGGTGGCCAACGATCGCAGTCTCCGGCTTTTCGACCGTGCCGGATTCCGTCGCGAGGGGCACCTTCGTGATTCATACGCCACCCGCGATGGCGTGCTCATCGACGAGATCCTGTTCGGGTTCACCCGACTCGATCACACGCGTGCAGTATCGCGATACGACGTGGTGGCGTTCGACGCCGACGACACGCTGTGGCACAGCGAAGACACGTTCTTCGCCGCCGAGCAGACCTTCGTCGAACTCGTCACACCATTTGTAGACGCCGGCATCAATGTGAAAGAAGCGCTTACGGCGACCGAGCGGCGCAACATGCACATCCTCGGATATGGCGTGAAGGCGTTCGGCTTATCGATGCTCGAGTGCGCAGCGATGCTTGCCCCCGATCGACTTCCGGCATCGGTGGTTACCCGACTCGGCGAAGTGGTTCGCGCGATGTTGCTCGATCCGGTTCGACTGCTGCCCGATGTCTCCAGCGTGCTCGAGCAGGTCGGGGCAGCGCATCGGCTTGTGCTCATCACCAAGGGCGACCTCATCCATCAGACGGCAAAGGTCGAGACCAGCGGTCTTGCGCATCATTTCGAGCGTGTCGAAATCGTGATGGAAAAAGACGTTGCTACATACGCGCGGATCATCAACACCTTGGGTGTTCTGCCCGAGCGCTTCTGCATGGTTGGCAACTCACTACGCAGTGATGTGCTGCCGGTGCTCACGCTTGGGGGCAGTGGAGTTCACGTTCCGTATCCGTTGCTGTGGGAACTCGAGCATGCGCCGCACGACCATGGACACACAGTTGTCGAACTCGAGTCGCTCACGCACTTGCCGCACTGGTTGGCTGAATAGCGGCCCCCACTGATCAGAGGCGACGTAGTTTCACATCGGTAACCCGATGATCGGCGCCCTTGCGCAGGACCAGCGAGGCGCGATCGCGAGTTGGCTCGATGTTCTCGCGCAGGTTGCGCCCGTTGATCTCGCGCCAGATGAACCGAGCGGTCTCTACGGCTTCTTCGTGCGAGAGCGCCGCGTAGTGCTGAAAGAAGCTGTCTGGGTTTTGGAACACGGTTTCGCGCAGCGTGAGAAAGCGCTGAACGTACCAACCCTCGATGTCGCTCTCGAGCGCATCGACATAGATGCTGAAATCGAAGTAGTCGCTGACGAACTCGTTGGTCTCGGTGCCCACCTGCAACACGTTGAGCCCCTCGAGGATCAAGATGTCGGGCTGAGCAATCTCTACGTCGTCGCCTTCGACGATGTCGTACACCACGTGGCTATACACCGGAGCAGTGACCACTGGTGCGCCGCTTTTGAGCTCGCGGAGAAACTGCAGCAGTCGCTTGGTGTCGTAACTTTCGGGGAAGCCCTTGCGGTTCATGATGCCGCGCTCTTCGAGCACACGGTTGGGGTACAAGAAGCCGTCGGTGGTGATGAGCCCCACCTTTGGATGGTCGGGCCAACGCGCGAGCAGCGCTTGCAGGATTCGCGCGAACGTGCTCTTACCCACCGCCACGCTGCCGGCCACACCGATGACATACGGAACCTTTGAGCTCATCGTGCCCAAGAAGGTAGAGCTCACCTTTTGCAGGTTCTGTGTGGCGCTGACATACAGGTTCAGCAGGCGAGTCAGCGAGAGATACACCGTGGCGACTTCGTCGAGATCGATGCTCTCGTTGATGCCCCGCAACTCATCGAGATCGGCTTGTCGCAGAGTGAGCGGAGTGGCTGCACGCAGCATCGCCCACTCGTCACGATTGAAGGAGAGATAG
>JAPKZR010000192.1 GCA_026393695.1 Actinomycetota bacterium | reverse complement strand
TCGTGAGCGCCGATGCGTCGGTCGAGTCCGCCGGCGAAGAACTCGATGCGGCGGCTCGCCGTATCGAAGGGCTGCAACTGCAGCTGCGTCTCCGCGAGGGCGTGCCGTTCGAGGCGCTCGATGGCGATGCGTTGCCCGGCGTGGTCGAGTTACGTGACAACCGATGGGTGCTCACCCAGCGAGGCCGGCTGATGGCCAACGACGTCTCGCTGCGCCTCAAGGACTAGTTGCGGCAGTGGCTCAGGTTGCTCACAGGTTTTCGATGAGCATGATTGCGGCGAACACGAAGAACGAAATCGCAGCGCCGATACGCACGGCGCGCTCGGGCAAGCGGGCACCCAGCATGCGCCCAACCACGATGGCGAGTCCGTCGGCCAGCACCATGCCCACGGTCGATCCGAGCCAGGTGCCAAAGACGCCGTAATGGGTGGCAAGGGTGATGGTGGCCAACATTGTTTTGTCGCCCAGTTCGGCGAGGAAGAACACGCCGCCCACCGTGAGAATCGTGTTGCGTGCTGGCCTGTTGGCGCGTTCGATGTCGTCGCTGGTGAGCTTGTCGCCGCGCAGGGTCCACAACCCAAACGCCACGAAGGCGAAGGCAGCAATGATGGTGATCGCTCGCGTGGGTAGGGCGGCGCCAACCACAGCGCCTACGAACACCGACACGGCGTGCACGATGGCTGTGGCGAGGGTGATGCCGATCATCACCGGCATGGTCTTGAAGCGGGTGGCGAATGCCAGCGCCATCAATTGCGACTTGTCGCCAAGCTCAGCAACAAAGATCACGCCGAAGCTCACGAAGAACGCTGTCAACATCTGTTCAGCTCAGTTCAGTCCCGCCGAAGCGGTTGTTGAGGGACGCAGCGGCAAACGAAAGTAGCTGCGGCGCACCCGGGTCATCGGCCAACGTATCAGCTGACAAATGTTGGCAGGAGGTCCCGGAATTCAGCTGATATAGTTCTGCTCGCTGTAAGTACGAACGCTGGCCAGTTGGCCGGTGATCACATCTTGCGGGCGCGTAGCTCAGTTGGTTAGAGCGCCACCATGACACGGTGGAGGTCCCGGGTTCGAGCCCCGTCGTGCCCACTACAAAGCCCTTGCTGAGCAAGGCTTTGCGGTGTGTCTAGCTTGTCCAGTGCTCGTTGATAAACGACTTGAGCACCTCGAAATACCTCTCGGGTTCGTCACGGTAGATGCCGTGTCCAGAGTTGGCGAAGCTCTCGAAGCGAACGAACTGTTGCGGCATCGCTGCGGCCATGCGTCGTGCATCAATCACCGGAGTGACCGGATCAAGGTCGCCAGCCATCACGAGCACCGGGTCATTCACCTTGGCGAGTTCGGGCAAGAGGTTGAGCGCAGCGCCTTCGTGGTGATTGAAATGGGTGAGCACATCGTCGTTGCGCACGGTGCGTTGCCCAGCAAATGGGTTCACGTTGTTCTGCGTGTACAGCGGCCCGCAGACCTTCACATAGCGGCGAGCCATCTTGGCCATCGTTGCTTCGTCGGGCGCATTCCAGAATTCGAGCGCCACGTCGCGAGCTTCAGCGCCACCCAACTGTTCGAACATGTCGAACATCGCTGACCGGTCGTGATCTGAACGGGTGCTGTTCAAGATGATGCCGCTGGCAAAACCCGGGTGGCGCGACGCCAAGCGCTGAGCCACGAATCCGCCGAACGACAGTCCGAGGATGAACGGCTTGTCGATGCCAAGCGTCTCGCACAGCGACACAGCATCATCGGCCCACTGATCAAGGGTCCATGTGTCGGGCGTGCTCCAGTCACTGCGGCCCTGCCCGCGATGGTCGTAGTACAGAACCTGGCATGTATCGGTCATCGCCCCAAACGCTGGCTTGAACGTGTTGTGGTCGCCGCCGGGGCCGCCGTGCATCAGCACGAGGGTTGGGCGGCGTCGCATCGCATCGCCGTCGGCGATCAGGCCTTGGCCATCGATATCAAACCAAATGCTGGTGTCGGTCCCAATCGCAACTTTCATGTGCGCAACCTTAGAGTTGCGCGCCAGGCCATCGACGCGAGTTTCGTCAAAAACGATTCTCCACCAGCGTGCATGGGCGCGATTTGGGACAACTGCTGTCCCAAATCGCGCCCATGCAACAAGGCGGGAACGAAGGGGGAGTGGGCGGCGTGAGCGCTAGGCGAGGTCGGCTACCGAGCGGACGGCGCAAAAGTCGATGACAGCGAGCAGTTTCTCGCTCACGAGTCGTGAGGCAAGAGCCAGGTTTGCGGTGAACTGTTCGGCGGTGGGTGTCTCGTGGTCGACCAGATCGGTGATGGCCTTCAACGCGATGACTGGAGTGTCCATCATCTCGCCTACATACGCCACGGCTGCGGCTTCCATGTCTTTGACGCATGCGTGTGAACGGGCGATCATCGCACGGTCGTCGTCGTTCTCGTCGAGTGAATTGCTGGTGGTCACGACTCCAGTCTTCAAACCAAGCGCTTCGGCGAGTCGACGCGCCTTGGCTGCCGGATATGAGCCGACCCCGTACTCGCTGAAACTGTCGAGGGCGATACGGCGATCGTGGAAGACAAATCGATCATCACTGACGTAAACATCACCGATTTGGCTGCCGTTGCGAGCCCAAGCGCCTGCGGTGCCAGCGGAGATGACGAGATCGGGTTTGAATCGATCAATCGTCACATACGTGTTGAGCGAGGCTGCGTCGGTACCGATCGAGCAAACGCCGTGGCGCGGGTGCTGGCCATTGACCGACACCACGATGTGGCAGCCCGATCTTGTGGCCTCGAAAAATTGAAATGGCAACGGCGATGTGCCGGCAACGGGGATTGCCCCAAGCTCGGCGATGACCGGAGCGGCCTCGGCTGCCAATGCCATGATGATTACGATTCGATTCACGCCCAAATCGTACGTCGCCCGGCTGACGTCACCCGTCTGCATGGGCGCGATTTGGGACAACTGCTGTCCCAAATCGCGCCCATGCAACAAGG
>JAPKZR010000208.1 GCA_026393695.1 Actinomycetota bacterium | reverse complement strand
GATGGCATCGAGGCCGCTCATCACAATGTTGCCGCCATCAAGCGGCAAGATGGGTAACAGGTTCACCAGGCCGATGATGGGTCCCGCCCACCAGACCGCCAGCGTTGGTGCGGTGCTGCGGATGTAGTCGACATCGAACGGGCTGGTGCCCAATGCCGCGAGCACGATGACGCCCAACCCGATCTGCACAGCCGGGCCGGCCACTGAGATGCCGGCGCGTTCCCAACGCTTGAGCGCCCGAGTGGGTTGAAACGATGCGTAACCCGCCAAGAAGTCGAGCGCAATGCTGGCTTGGGCGCCGGTGGCGCGAGCAGCGAACGCGTGGCCGAGCTCGTGGATGAGGGTGAAGATTCCAACGCATGCGGCAAGCCATAGGCCTACCTCGCCCGGATTCAAAAAGACGAACAGCGCCAGCAGCATCACGAAGCCGGGACGAATGTCGACGGGGAAACCGAATATGCGCAGGCTTGGAGCGGTGCTCATCCTGCGAGCCTACGACGCAAGCCTTGGTATTCGAGCGCGCAGGTCATTTCCGGGGCTCCGTGGGTGGTAATCCGCTGCGTATCTCCCGTGTTCGCGGCTCGATCTTCTACACTCAATGCCCGTGTCGTATGTCTACGCTTTCTCCCACAAACATCGCCGTCCCCCCATGGAGTACAAAGACCTCCTTGGCGGAAAGGGTGCCAACCTCGCTGAGATGACCAGTGTGTTGAAACTGCCGGTGCCGCCGGGTTTCACCATCAGCACCGACGCCTGCCGTGCATACATGCATGGCGGCTGGCCGAAGAGCCTCGATGCCGAGATCGCCACCCAAGTGGCCAAGCTCGAAGCAACGATGAAGCGCAATCTCGGCGATGCCGACGATCCGTTGCTCGTGAGTGTTCGCTCGGGCGCCAAGTTCTCGATGCCGGGCATGATGGACACCGTCTTGAACCTCGGTCTCAACGACAAGAGCGTCAAGGGTCTGGCCCGCGTAACAAGCGACGAGCGTTTCGCGTACGACAGCTACCGTCGCTTCATTGCGATGTACGGCCGCATCGTGCTCAACGTGTCGGGCGAGCCGTTCGAGCACGAGCTCGAAGCCGCGAAGAAGTCGGCCGGCGTGAAGACCGATGCCGAGATTCCAGCCGCTGCGCTCAAAGCGCTGTGCCAGTCGTATAAGGCCATTGTGAAAGAGGCCACCGGCAAGGCGTTCCCACAAGATCCCGTGAAGCAGTTGCGCGGCGCGGTTGAGGCCGTGTTCACGAGCTGGAATGGTGCCCGCGCCATTGCCTACCGCGTTCGCGAGCGAATCAGCCATGAACTCGGCACCGCAGTAAACGTGCAGGTCATGGTGTTCGGTAACCGCGACCAGAACAGCGGCACCGGCGTTGGCTTCACTCGCAACGCAGCTACTGGCGAGAACAAGCCATACGGCGACTTCCTCATCAACGCCCAGGGCGAAGACGTGGTCGCAGGTATCCGCAACACCGAAGACCTCGACACGATGTCGCATCACTTCCCGGTGATCCATCGGGAACTACTCGAGATCTTCGATCGCCTCGAGCGCCATTACGCCGACATGTG
>JAPKZR010000110.1 GCA_026393695.1 Actinomycetota bacterium | reverse complement strand
CGCAGCGCACATCGAGTCCAACGGCCAGCGCCTTCGCCCAAGCGTTCATGCCTGCGCGCACCGCGTAGCGCGGGTAGCCATCACCGTCCGGAGAAAAGCCTCGGCACCATTCGAACACCAGCCCAGAGTTGAGGTGAGGCTGCACGAGAGCGGCAAACGCGTCGCTACGAATGGTGAAGAACTGAGCGCCGTGATCGAACCGAGACGACCCGATGCGGCGTGTTGCCAAACGACCTCCGGGCGAACGACCTTTGTCGAAGACAACAACGTGATGACCCGCATCGCTGAGCTGTCGAGCGGCGGTCAACCCCGCCAGACCGGCCCCAACTATGACAACGCGCATGTGCAACTACGAAGCGAGTTCGGTGGCGTCGGACACCGTGGTAGCGGCCAACGTTGCTGCGTGTTCGGCAGCGACACAACGATCGAGGAAGTTGAGCAGCAACCGATTGAAGGTGCTGGCGTGCTCGACCATCAGCCCATGTGCGGCGCCCGAGATCACGGCAAGCTCGGCGAAAGGGATGAGCTCAGCAAGCTCTTCTGAGTCGCCTCGGGGCGTGAGGATGTCTTGGTTGCCAACCATGATCAGCGTTGGCACATTGAGCTTGGTGAGCTCATCGGCCATCGACTCATCGGCCGACAGAATTGCGCGAACCTGCGCCACGAACGCATGTGTTGGGCGGCCAAACGCCATCGGCCCAAGCCAACCAAGCATCGGAGTAGCACGACGGAATGAGCGCGGCCCGATGACCCATCGAGCAGCCTCGTTGGCCATTGCTCCCATACCGCGCTCACTTGCGGTTGATGCCCAACTGCTGAGCAGCTCGCGTCGCCACGGATGATTGCGACACGCAGTGCACGCCAGCGTGAGCGAACGAACTCGCTCGGGGTATTTGAGCGCGATGAACTGGCTGATGACTCCGCCCATTGATGCGCCAACAACGTGCGCCGACTCGATGCCAGCGTGGTCGAGCACGGCGACTGCATCGTCGGCCATCTGCTCAATGGAATACACGCCGAACGGTTTGTCGCTGCGGCCGGCACCGCGGTTATCGAGTGCAATCACCTGATACCGCGACGCAAGCGCAAGACGCTGCATGTCCCATCCGTGCTTGTCGGCTCCGAGGCCTTGCACCATCAACACAGGCGGGCCATGGCGACGACCGATGGCCTGATAGTGCAAACGGACTCCGTCGGCTGCGCGTGTGTATGTCATTGCTCAGCCCTCGCCCAGCCATCCGAGACCGGGGACCCCGGTGCGTGTGCCACCCATCTCGTCGAGCAGATCTTGCAGTCGCCGTTGGGCATGCTCTGCCAACTCGACTTCGGCAAGTGGGCCACGACGCTTCTTGCGCGACCGCAACGCTGCAACAACTTCGACGCGGGCTTGGCGACTGACCATGGTGCTCAATGTGGCAGCCACATGCACAGGAACATTTTCGCGAATTGCAGCGCCCACGAGTTGAGGATCTACCGCGCCCGCAAAGCGAGGGTTGGCCGAGCCATGGGATCCGAGAACCACGAGTTGGCCATCGCGCAATGCGCCAGCGATTTCATCGGGCTGTGCCAGCAAGCCACCGACTCGACGAAGCAACGGGCCGAACGGAACAGTGTCTGGGCGACCGACAAAGCGCACCGGTCGATGCAATGCCTCGCCCAGCGCGAACGCCGTAGAGATCGGTGTGAGCGCAAACCGACGGGTGTTCACAATGATGAGCGCGCCACCGCGCGGCAGCAACTGCTCGCCACCAACACTCACATCCCAACGCAGGTTGGCCCACGGAGCAATGGCTTCAACGAGGCGCTGATCGCGGCCCCAATGATCGACGGTCGGCCGTGGCCAGACCACCGACACCGGACGCGTCGCGAGCCGCACAACCTGTGCAATGGGGTCGCGACGAATGCTCGGGGTGTCGGTGACAGACCTGCTCGACACATCGGCCAGTTGAACGCTCATGACGCGAGACTCTGCTGCCACGGTGCGGGTGTGGCGGGTCGAACATGCACAACCGACGGCCAGGCATACAGACGATCGATCACTTCGGGCGTGCTCTGCGCGGGAGTAACGCCAAGCAACCCAAGTGCGCGGCCACCATCGACGAGCCGGCCGCGGTGCAACAGCTCGATCACGTGATCGGGCACAGGAGCGCCCACGAAATGGCTCAGCCTTCGCGCCATGCCCCACTCGGGACCGAACAACGGCAACGGCAAGCGGCGGCCACGCAGGATGGCTTGCCACGCGGTAATTGCTTCAGGGGCCACCACGTTGACGGGCTCGGCTAGACCAACGCGAGCGGCCGCCACAAGCGCTTGCGCTGCATCGGCATCGCGAAGCACCGCAAACGGAGGGTCGGCGAGCGCACTAAACGGCACCGCAGGAAGACGCAGAAGGCGACCAAGCGGACTCGGAACATGCGGACCAAGCACCGGTGCCAAGCGCAATGCGCCAACGGTGACGCCGGCGCGCTGGCCAACATCGTTTGCAATGGCCTCAAGACGAACAGCCATACGACCGAACTCGGTGGTCGGGTTGACGGGTGCCGATTCGTCAGGGCGAGTGAGCGCGCCACGCGCTCGGCCGTAGACCGAAGCAGCGCTGCGAAGCACGATGTGCTCGAGCGCTGGGCACTCGGCTGCAGCACCAAGGAACGACGTTGCCGCTTGCTGCGTATAGGAAACGGCATGGCGGGTGTTGACTCGGGCATCGGGCTCCCACACGGCGATGTGGATCAACACATGCGGGTTGAACCGCGACACGACATCGACAACATGGCTGCGATTGTTCGCATCGATTCGATGGAACACTGCTTTGCGCAGACGGCGGCGAGGCGGATCGACATCGATCCCTTCGAGTTGGCCAACCCATGGCTCAGCTTCGAGCATCGAGGCCACGAGCGAACCAAGTTCGCTACCCATGCCAGTGACCAGAACGCGGCGCCCTTTCATCAGGCCAACGATATCGGGGCGGGCTCTTGCGAACGAGTCATGGCGAATAGGTCAAGCACTCCTCAAGACCGCAGTGATACGTGCCGATACCTCTTGTGAAGCAGGAAGGAGGCGCCGTGTTGGCCAATCAATCGCGTAGATCACATCAACAAGTTCGCGCCCCTATCGTGGTGGTTCGCCGTCGCCGCCTCAGGGTGGGCCTGGTGTGCTCGTTGCTCGCGATGGTCTCCAGCCTGGCGGTGGTCACCGGTGTTAGTCCGTCGGTCGACGCCGGCGCCGCTGGGCCAACGACACCAACGACACCAACGACAACAACGACACCAACGACAGCCAAGAAAGCAAACAAGACGACCACAACAGTCGCAGGGCCAACCATCGCCCTCGCTCAGTTTCCGGTGCAAGGGCTGTGCGGTTTCGTGGACTCGTATGGCGCAGATCGTTCGGGCGGTCGCAGCCATGAAGGCGTCGACATCATCGCCAAGAAGGGTCTCAACATCTACGCCGTCAACGACGGCACGCTCACCAAGCGCTACATCGATCGAGTCGGGCAACTCGCCGGTAACGGTTGGCGGCTTACGACCGCCGACGGCACCTATTACTTCTACGCCCACATGTCGGCCTTCGCCGACGGATTGTCGGTTGGCTCAACCGTGGTGGCTGGCCAGATCATCGGATACATCGGCGCCACCGGCAACGCTGGCACGCCACACCTTCACTTCGAGATTCATCCTCAAGGTGGGCGACCGGTCAACCCAACCCAAAGCGTCATCGCCGTGAATGGTTGCAAGGTCACCGACTGGCCGGCCGCAGCGATTGAGCATGCTTCAACGACAACGCTGGCGGGCACTGTTCCACCGACGTCGGCAACCACCATCGTTCCCGCGACCACCACCTCCACGACCACGACCACCACGACCACCACGGCACCTCCTGCTCCGGCCGTGCCTGGCCTCAGCTTTGACCCAGCGCTGCGTTGGCACTTCATCACACCGGTCGCAGTGCTCACGGCCTCATCGGCGTCGGCGCTGCAGCCAAACGTCGCCAAGAAGATCAAGGTCGCCGGAGTCAACGGACTCAGCAAGACAGCAGCCGCAGTCGTCGTGCGTATCTCGGCCACAAGCAAGCAGTCAGCAAGCATCGTCGTGCACCCATGCGACGCACCCGTCCCCGCGGCAACCTCATTGTCGGTTGAAGCCGGGCCAATGGCCATCGGCTACGCCACCGTCGCCGTCACCGAGGGTCAGATCTGTGCCACGAGCACCGGTACGGCTCAAGCACGCGTCACTGTGGTTGCACAACTCGAGTCGGCGGGCGTAGGCGCCCTTCCTGTAGCAACACATCGGGTCATCGATACACGCACCACCAAGCGCCTCGCAGCGAACCAATTGGTCACGCTCACTCCAGAGATGCTCGGAGCATCAGCCGATAGCCAAGCGTTAACCGCCACCTTCACCGTGATTGACCCTGCCTCGGCGGGCACGCTGTTGATCACCCCATGCGGAGGCAGCGAAGTGAAGGCACCGTTTGTTGCCTCACGGATGACCTCGTTCAGCATGGTGGTTCGGATGAACTCAACCGGGCTGTGTCTGAAGCCAACCGTGGCCACGAACGTGCTCGTTGATGTCACCACGGTGTGGCGTCAAGATGCGCCGGGCCTCTTCCCCATCACAGCAATTCGCCGGTTCGATTCACGCACGTTGAACGTGCCGCTCGGCGCCACGCCAACACCTGTTGTGCTCGGCCCGCTCGCAGGTGCCCCGGCGAACGTAACCGCTGCCCAAGTGAACCTCACCTTGATTGGTGGAGCCAACGGCGCATCAGTGTTCATGTGGCCGTGCGCTCAGCCTCGCCCAGAGGGTTCGATTGCGGTAGTGACGCCAAATCGCCAAGCCACGTTCTCGATCATGACCAACATCGCCGATGGCCGGTTCTGCCTCGCAAGCAATGCGCCTGTGCATGTGTTGGCCGACATTGTGGCCGTGGGCTAGCCCGTATCAGCCGAGGCCACGAGAGTCTTGCTTCAGCGCTGTATCTACCGAAAGCGCAGCCGCCACAACGAGCGACAACAGCGGCTGGGGAATGTGATCGTGTAGTTGCACCACATAGTTGTCGGCGGTGGTGAACATGGTTCTCGCGATGCCCTCGAATGTCTTGGTGATGCGGGCCACTTCGGCGCCCGTGTGATCCTCAATACGAAAGTTCCAAGCTCGCCAGTTCTCGGCGTTGATTGACCCAACCGCAGTGCCGCCCGCCTCGAGGCCGAACCGAATTTTGCCGAACACGTTTTGCTGCACGATGCGACCGATCTCGGTGCCGGCAGGGTCGCTCACAATGATGCTCGACTTCATCAGTTTCGCAGGTCGAGTGAGCTGCAGCAGTGTGGCGCCGCTGGCGTCGGAGATGACATAGCGGTGGGTGAGGAACTGGTCCCAACTGGTCAGCAGCCGCACCGCCTTTTTTGCGGCCGACTGGCCCACCTCGTTGACCGCGGCCACCTGCTGACCTTGGGCGTTGAAAACCGAATACTGGTTGGAGAGCTCGATGATCTTGGCCTTTTGATTCACCACGAGGATCGGCTCAGTGAACAACGTGCCGGACCCTTCAAAGGCGGCGCTCTGAATTCCGGCGCCTCGGTGTCCGGTG
>JAPKZR010000217.1 GCA_026393695.1 Actinomycetota bacterium | reverse complement strand
TGGCGAAGGGTTGCCTTGCCCAGATGTGCTGTTGCGCATCACGCCGGGCGTGCACGCGCACACCCACGAGCTCATCGCTACGGGTCAAGACGACAGCAAGTTCGGTTTCAACCTCGGCAACGGCGATGCCGCCCTTGCGGTTGATCGCGCTACCAAATCGGCCTCAATGCGTCTCGTCGGGTTGCACTGTCACATCGGCTCAAACGTGTTCGAGGCATCAAGCTTCGCGAAGGCTGCCGAGGTGATGGCCAAGTTCGCCGACCCATTCGGTCTGCCCGAGTTGGTGCTCGGCGGCGGCCTCGGCGTTGCCTACACAAGCGGCGAGGAAGCACCCACCATCGCGCATTGGGGCAACGTCTTGCTCGACGCATGCGCGGCGCTCAATGTGCGCGCCCGCGTCAGCATCGAGCCTGGCCGGTCGATCGTGGCATCTGCTGCACTCACCGTGTACACGGTGGGCACGGTGAAGACCATCCCTGGCATCCGCACCTACATCTCGGTCGACGGTGGCATGAGCGACAACCCCCGACCTGTGTTGTACGGCAGTGGTTACGAAGCGTTCTTGCCGCGCGATGTCGCCGCCGAACGCCCGGGCTCAGCGCGTCTCGTGGGCAAGCACTGCGAGAGCGGCGACATCTTGATCTTCGATGCGGCTGTGCCCACCGACATTCGTGTTGGCGACTTAGTTGCCACACCGGTCACCGGTGCGTACGGGCACAGCATGGGCAGCAACTACAACAAGGTCGCGCGTCCGCCAGTGGTGTTCGTGAGCAATGGTCAGGCGCGGCTCGTGATTCGTCGCGAGACGTACGACGATCTCCTTGCCTGCGACGTGGGCTAAGCGAAATCTCTGCCGCACGTTGCCATGTTGGGCGCGTTTCTCACTGAACTGCGCGATGACCGCGAACCCTCAATTATTGGTTAATGAACTTCCGAGAGTGCTTGTGTACGCCTAGCCTGCAGCCGTGGCTATGACCGGCAATCACGTTCGTATTGGTGTGTTGGGTTGCGGCAACGTCGGAGCGGCGTTTGTGCAACTCGTAACCGAACAGGCAGCGGCAATCGAGGCGCGCACTGGCATTCGTCTTGAGGTGACCCGAGTTGCGGTGCGCAATGTGTCCCGCGAGCGAGAAGTGGACCTCGCCGCTGGCGTGTTAGTTCGTGATGCTCGAGCCGTGGTTGATGATCCCGAAGTAGATCTCGTGGTCGAGGTCATCGGTGGCATCGAGCCAGCCCGCGAACTCATTGCAGCGGCGCTCGCCGCCGGTAAGCCAGTGGTCACTGCCAACAAAGAACTGCTCGCCAACGTAGGCGCCGAGCTGTACGCAGCTGCCGATGCTGCCGGCGTCGACCTGTTGTTCGAGGCAGCCGTTGCCGGCGGCATCCCAATCGTTCGCGCACTGCGCGAAAGCCTTCGCGGTGAGCCGATTCGTCGAGTGCTTGGCATTGTCAACGGCACCACCAACTTCATTCTCACCAAGATGACCGAGCAGGGCGCCGACTATTCGGCCGCCCTGTCTGAGGCCCAGCGGCTTGGTTTCGCCGAGCGTGACCCAACAGCCGATGTCGAAGGCTTCGATGCTGGCGCCAAGGCGGCCATCATCGCCACCATCGCGTTCGGCACCAAGGTCGTTGCCGGCGATGTGTATCACGAAGGCATCAGCGGCGTCACCGCTGGCGACATCGCGATGGCATCGCGTCTCGGTTTCGTGGTCAAGCTGCTTGCCATCTGCGAACAAGATGCAGCCACCGGCGAAGTTTCGGTGCGAGTTCACCCAGCGATGGTGCCCGTCCAGCATCCGCTCGCCAGCGTGCGCGAGAGCTTCAACGCCGTATTCATCGAGGGAGAAGCCGTTGGCTCGCTGATGTTCTACGGTCGCGGTGCTGGTGGAATGCCCACCGCTTCGGCAGTGCTTGGCGATGTCATCGACGCTGCGGTCAACCTGTCGCAGGGCACGCACGGCTCGCTTGGCTCATTTGGCCGGGCAGTGATTCGCCCGATCGACGAGACCAACAGCGAGTACTTGCTCAGCCTCGACGTTGCCGATCGGCCTGGCGTGCTGCATTCGGTCACGGGCGTGTTTGCGCGTAACGACGTGAGCATCCGCGCCGCCGAACAAGAGGGTCTGCGCGACGACGCCCGCCTCGTGTTCATCACCCACACGGCCAAAGAGTCATCACTGCAGAACTGCGTGCGCGAACTGCGCGACCTCGACACGGTCAAGCGGGTCGGCAGTCTCCTGCGCGTCATCGGAGCCTGAGCCCCATGCGTTATGTCTCTACCCGCGGTGCAGCGCCCGAGCTCGGGTTCTGCGATGTGCTGCTTGCCGGCCTCGCCAACGACGGTGGTCTGTACATGCCCACCGAGTGGCCGACCCTGCCCGATCTCACCCACGTAACGAGTTACGCCGAAGCCGCTGCTGCAGTGATGGCGCCGTTCGTTGCTGGCGAAATCGACGCCGAGGTGTTCGCCCAGTTGTGTAGCGATGCGTACGCGACGTTCCGTCACGACGCTGTGGTGCCACTGGTTCAGATTGGCGCAAACGAATGGTTGCTTGAGCAGTTCCACGGACCCACGCTTGCGTTCAAAGACGTGGCGTTGCAGTTGGTGGGTCGCCTGTTTGATCATGTGCTTGCTCAGCGCGGGCAACGTGTCACCATCGTGGGTGCCACCAGTGGCGACACCGGCAGTGCTGCCATCGACGGCGTGAAATCGTGCAGCAATGTAGACATCGTGATCCTCTACCCGCAGGGACGCACCAGCGATGTGCAACGCAAGCAGATGACCACGGTCGACTCGCCCAACGTGCACACCGTGGCTGTCGAAGGCACGTTCGACGATTGCCAGGATCTCGTGAAGGCAATGTTCAACGACGCAGCGTTCCGTGATCGCATGAACCTGTCGGCAGTGAACAGCATCAACTGGGCGCGTGTCATGGCGCAGATCGTGTACTACGTGACATCAACGCGTTCGCTCGGTGCCACGGCCACCAACCCGACCACCTTCAGTGTGCCCACAGGCAACTTCGGCAACGTGCTCAGCGGCTGGATTGCACGCAAGATGGGCGCACCTATCGCCGACTTCATCGTGGCCTCGAACTCGAACGACATCCTTACTCGGTTCATCAACGACAACGACATGACCGCCCGAGACGTGGTGCCGACATTGAGCCCATCGATGGACATTCAAGTGTCCTCAAACTTCGAGCGGTTGCTCTTCGAGATGAACGGTCGCGATGGTGGGATAACCGCCGAGCAGTTGCAGCGGTTCCGTCACAGCGGCTCGCTCAAGGTGGAGCCCGACCAGATGGCCACGTGGATTAGCCCGGTGTTTCGCGCGGCCAAGGTCGACGACGCCAGCATCGTCCATGAGATCCGGCGTGTGTACGAATCCAGCGGGCAGCTCATCGATCCCCATACGGCTACCGGCACGGCCGCGGTGCGCAGTCTCGGTGCGCATCTCGACGGACACCCGGTGGTCACATTGGCAACGGCGCATCCCGCGAAGTTTCCCGATGCGGTGTTTGCTGCGACCGGTGTGCGGCCACCGTTGCCAGCGCACCTCGCCGATCTGCTCGATCGCACCGAGCGCACGAATCTGGTTGCGAACGATCTCGCTGCCGTTCAGACATTTGTCGAGCGGGCAGTCGCCCGCTGACCAATTGCGTTGGGCTCGCTCCCAACTTGGCCAACGCGGCGATCTGGCGCGGTGGTTGCATCTCAGCTGAAGTGATGTGTAAGGTGCGTGTTGCTCGGACTTCCGAGCCGCACTTTCCGATGCGCCCCGCGACCATTTCGCTGGCGGAACCGCCTTGGTCATAAAGAGACCAGAACATGGCCACAAATAAATACAGCGGAACCAATTTAAAAATAGAT
>JAPKZR010000144.1 GCA_026393695.1 Actinomycetota bacterium | reverse complement strand
TGTGCGCGAACGCCGACGAGCCCACATACGGCGCCTGTGGATTGAGAGGACGATTCAACACCTCGGCCACATGGTTGCTCACCGATGTGAGCCGGTCGAGGCGACCCTCGGGCAGACACTGCATACCCAACTTCACCTGCAGGTTGGGGATGACGGTGGTGAGATTGCAGTTACCGGTGCGCTCGCCGAGGCCATTGAGCGTGCCTTGGATATGGCGGGCTCCGGCACGCACCGCCGCCATGCTGTTGGCAACAGCGCAGCCGGTGTCGTCGTGGCAATGGATGCCGATGATCACGTCGTTACCAACGTGGCGATGCACGGCGCCAACGATGGCCTCAACCTCGTGTGGCAGCGAACCGCCGTTGGTGTCGCACAGCACAAGGTGACTCGCGCCCTTGATGACTGCGGCTTCAAGCGCACGCAATGCGAACTCGGGGTTGGCCTTGTAGCCATCGAAGAAGTGCTCCATATCGACGAGCACGCGTCGTCCGTGGCCAACGAGAAACTCAACCGAATCGGAGATCATCGCAGCGCCCTCTTCGAGGGTTGTCTGCAACGCGTTGAGCACGTGATAGTCCCAACTCTTGGCAACGATGCACACCGCCGATGTGCCCGCATCGATGAGGTTGCGCAGAGTCGCATCGTCGTCGACCTTGCCGGCCGGACGACGCGTAGAGCCAAACGCCACCATCGTGCTCGTGCTCAAGGTGAGCTCGGTTGCGGCGCGAGCGAAGAACTCAATGTCTTTGGGGTTGGCGCCTGGCCAGCCGCCCTCGATGTAGTGCACGCCCAAGAAGTCGAGTTGTTCGGCGATACGCAGCTTGTCTTCCACCGTGGCCGACACGCCCTCTACCTGCAAGCCATCGCGCAGGGTGGTGTCGAACACCTCAATTGAGCGTGCGACGCTCCCGCTGGCTGCGGTGTTGAGATTCTCGGTTGGTGTACTCATCGGTGCTCCTCGAGCTGTTGTGGCAAACGATCCGGGTGGGCTTCAGGCGGGAAATGAAAGAGCCGCCCTAAGGGCGGCTCAGCAGCGCACGTCGTCGGTGACGTGCGCTAACGAATAATGATGATGCGGCCAGAGGCAAAGGAGTTTGTGGGCGACATCACAGGCGTCATTGTGCCTGTGATCGGGCCAAGAGTCAACCTGTTCGGTGTGCACAACCTGTGCACTTGCAGTGGACGACCAAGAAACTTCTGGGGAGAAGCCACTTTGTTGGGGGATAACCCTGTGAGTTCAAAAATACCGCTTGACCTGCGGTTTTATGTGATCCACAATGACTTCACACCGGTTCGCACAGCGAGCCGGGGATGACCACAGCTCGGGCGGTGGGTGGAGACACCGACTGCCAAAGGAATCTGACGCACCCGACAGCAATGCCCGGGACGAAGGTGACTGGCAGGAACAAGGCGGCAACGCCGGAAACCTCGAGTAGTCGAAGGCGAACACAGGCAACTGTGCACACCCGAGACATTTGAGCGAGTTGACCTGGGTAACTGGGGAGGCGAGCCCGAAAAGCGGCTCACCCGCCGGATTTTGGTCCGACGGGTGAGATGTTGAGCGAGCGAAGGTTAACGCCGGAAGGTCGATCAGCGGTGGATCATCCAACGTAGGCCGCCCTGGGTGGCGCGCCGACCCCACCGTCGGCAGCGCAGCCCAGGGCGGTCGCCGTTTTCGGCTGTTTTCGGCCGTATTGCGTTGTACGGCGTTGCGTTATACGGCCAGTTCGCACCAGTGCTTGTACTTGTCGACCTTGCCCCTGACAGCATCGAGGTAGATCTCGGCAATGACCTTGGTCTTCGGGCCGGGGCACGGAACCGCACGGTCGTCGACCGAGTTCACGCTGCTGATTTCAGCAGCGGTGCCACACACGAAGATTTCTTCGGCGATGTACAGATCGCTGCGGGCGAGGTTGTCGACACGAACGTCGTACCCCTGATCGCGAGCGATGGCCATCACGCTGTTCTGAGTGATGCCCTCAAGCGCGCCAGCCGACAACGGCGGGGTGATGATGATGTCATTACGCACCGCAAAGATGTTCTCGCCGGTGCACTCGGCAATAAGGCCATTGGGCGCCAACATGATGGCTTCGTCGTAACCGGCCTTGAGGGCCTCGACCTTGGCAAGCGACGAGTTCACGTAGTTGCCAACGGTCTTGGCAGCCGGCGGCATCGTGTTGTGATCGTGACGGGTCCATGAGCTGATCTTCATGCGCACGCCCTTGCTCACGGCGTCGTCACCGAGATAGGCGCCCCATGGCCAGCAAGCAATAGCAACATCGGTGCGGCACGGGAGGGTGTTCAGACCCATCTCGCCATAGCCGTAGTACGCAAGCGGGCGCACGTAGCAACCCGGCAAGCCGGTGCTGGCAACAGTTTCCTTGGTGGCCTGAACCAACTCGTCAACTGTGTACGGAATCTCCATGCCCATGATGTGCGCGCTGTTGAACAGGCGCTTGATGTGCTCGGTGAGACGAAACACTGCTGGGCCATTGTCGGTGGGGTACGCGCGGATACCTTCGAAGACACCGGTGCCGTAGTGCAACGTATGAGTGAGCACGTGGACTTGGGCTTTATCCCAGTCGACAAGTTCACCGTTCATCCAAATTTTTGGAGTGGTCTGGATCGGCATTTGGATCCCCCTCTTTCTGTATCGAGATCTATACGCGACGCGTCGCGATGCGCAACGCTAGGTCACGCAGTGAGTTTTGCGGCGATGGCATCGGCGATCTGGCTAGTGCTACCGCTAACAGGATTGGCGCACGCGGCGCGCACCCGATCGGCTGCATCGCCTTCGCCAAGGAAGTCGAGCATCAACGCTGCGCTAAGAATTGCGGCTGTTGGGTTGGCCTTACCAGTGCCCACAATGTCTGGAGCCGAGCCGTGCACGGGCTCGAACATCGAGGGACCAGTGCGAGCCGGGTTGAGGTTGGCCGACGACGCAAGGCCGATGCCGCCGCTGACCGCGCCACCGAGATCGGTGAGGATGTCGCCGAACAAGTTGTCGGTGACGATGACGTCGTAACGGTGTGGGTCTTGCACGAAGTAGATGCACGCCGCATCGACGTGGTTGTAGGCAGTACCAACCTGAGGGAACTCGGCGGCGACGATGTTGAACGTGCGCTGCCAGAGATCGCCAGCAAACGTGAGCACATTGGTCTTATGCACCAACGTGACGTGCTTGCGCTCGCGGCCAGCGGCGAGCTCGAACGCGTAGCGAATGCAACGCTCGACGCCCATGCGCGTGTTCACGCTGCCCTGAGTCGCGACTTCGTTGAGCGTGCCGCGCCGCAGTACGCCACCCTCGCCCACGTATGGACCCTCGGTGTTTTCGCGGATGACCACAAAGTTGTGCGGCTCGGTATGGCCCGGGGCCGTGCCAACGAACGGACGCTGATTGATATAGAGGTCGAGCTCGAACCGCATCTTCAGCAGCAGCCCGCGCTCGATGAGGCCTGGCGGCACATCGGGCGTGCCGACGGCGCCGAGCAGAATGGCGTCGAAGCCGCGCAGTTGCTCAAGCACAGCATCGGACAAGACCTCACCGTCGCGCAGGTAGCGAGCGCCACCAAGATCGAAATCGGTGGTCTCGAGGTCTACTCCGGCGGCGCGGATGACCTTGAGCGCCTCAACGGTGACTTCGGGGCCAATGCCGTCGCCACCAATAACTGCAAGCCGATGCTTCTTGTGCGAATTCGTCATAAGGCCAGCATCGTAGGAGACCAAATGCCACACACGCACCTTGGCCCGTACAGATAACCTTGCCGAGATGGCCAAGCACCAATTCTCCCGCACTGCGTACGACCGCATGCAAGCCGAGTTCGACGATCTCAGCACCCGCGGTCGTTTCGCCGTTGCCGAGAAGATCGAGCGTGCCCGCGAGATGGGCGACCTCAAAGAGAATGGCGACTACCACGCCGCCAAAGACGAACAGGGCCACATGGAAGGGCGCATTCGCCAACTCGAATACCTCCTCGAAAACGGCGAGGTCATCGACTCCGGACCCGAGGGCGAAGTTCGCGTCGGGCAAAAGATCACCATCGTGTACGAAGGCGACTCCGACGACATGGCCGAGACCTACATCATTGGCCACGTCGAAGAGCAGCTTGAGGGCTACGACATCGTGAGCCCCGGCTCACCGCTTGGTGCCGCTCTGTTGGGCTCCACCGTCGGCAGTTGGGTCGGATACGAAGCGCCCAACGGCGAACTCAAGGTAAAGATCCTCAGCGTGGGGCCCGCATAAATGGCCTTACGTGATGGCGGCGGCGTCCGTGAACCCAAGCTCCCACCCGGCCGCGAGGTCGAACTTGCTGGTCGTGGCACCACGTTTGTGCGCGAGTTGCCGGGGCCCACACCAACCGCGCCCACCCTCATGCTGCTGCATGGCTGGACTGCGAGCTCAGACCTCAACTGGTTCACCAGCTACTACCCATTGGCCGATCACTTTCGTGTCGTCGCGCTCGATCACCGCGGCCACGGCGGCGGCATCCGGAGCCGCAAAATGTTCCGGCTCAGCGACTGCGCCGACGATGCTGCGGCGCTCGCCGACACGCTCGGCATCGAACGGTTCATTCCCGTGGGCTACAGCATGGGCGGGCCCATCGCTCAGCTGATCTGGAAGCAGCACCGCGAACGGGTCCTTGGCCTCGTGCTCTGCGCCACCGCTGGCTCGTTTGTTTCAAGCCGCGAAGAGAAACTTTCGTTCGCCGGCCTGTCAGGACTCGCCGCGCTGTCTCGTCTTGCTCCATCGCAGGCACGGCAGTGGCTCACCGAGCAGGTCTACTTGCAGCGCAAAGCCGACGAGTGGGAACCATGGGCAGTCGAACAAGCGTCACGACACGAGTGGCGCATGGTGCTCGAGGCAGGTCGAGCTATCGGCAGCTTCTCGTCACGCCCGTGGCTCAAAGATGTCGATGTACCCGCTTCGGTGCTTATCACCATGCGCGATCGCGTCGTGCCAGTGCGTCGTCAGGTACGGCTCTTCGAATCGATTACGGGTGCCGAAGCATTCAGGGTCGACGGCGATCACGACGCGTGTATCGCGAACGCCGACCGCTTCGTGCCCACCCTCATCCGCGCGGTGCACTCAGTTTGCGATCGCGCCGGCGTGCTTTCTTGAGTGCCTTCGGTCGGCCTCGCCGGCGACACCTCGCTTCGGCCGCCGCTGGTTTCACCCTCGTTGGTCTCAGCACCGCCGCCATGCTTTCGCGCGTTCGCCGCGGCACTACATCTGGTCATCCGATCTCGCGTCACGGACGCGCGGCCCGCAACAGCCAGCTCGCCAAGCTCGGTGTGCAGGTTGGCACTACCTATGCCACCACCTCGGCCCGCAAAATCTTCGCAAGCGCTGAGCGCCGCCTCGAACTCGATCGCGAGCGCGAGCTCAAGACCGCCGACCAGATTGCCGATCGACTCGGACACATGAAGGGCGCGCTGATGAAGCTCGGCCAGATGGCCAGCTACCTCGACGAGGGCCTTCCAGAACCGCTTCGCGCAGCGCTGTCACAACTGCAGTCGAACGCCCCGCCGATGAGCGCCGAGCTAGCAATACAGGCCATCGAGCGCGAGCTCGGTGCGCCCATCACGGCGCTGTTCGTCGAGTTCGATCCCGCGCCAATCGCAGCGGCATCCATTGGTCAGGTACACAAGGCCATCATCATCGACCCCGCAACGGGCCTCGAGCGTGCCGTGGCAGTGAAGGTGCAATACCCCGGTGTCGATACCGCCATTGCTTCCGATCTTCGCAACACTGAGTTGCTCGGCGCGATTCTGAAGCAGGGCTTCGGCGGCCTCGACCCCACCGAAATGGTTGCCGAAATCAAGGAACGTCTCGGCGAAGAACTCGACTACGAGCTCGAGGCGCGCAATCAACGCGCCTTCCACGCCTATTACAAGGATCATCCCTACGTGCACGTGCCCGAGGTGATCGACCATCTCTGCTCGAAACGGGTCCTCACCTCCGAACTCGTCATCGGCTCAACATGGCAAGAGCTGCTCACCTGGGATCAGAGCGAACGCGATCTCGCCGCCGAGTGCATCTTCCGGTTCGTCTTTCGAAGCCTCTATCGATTCAAAGCCTTCAACGGCGACCCCCATCCCGGCAACTACTTATTCCATGGCAACGGGCGAGTTACGTTCTTGGACTTCGGACTCGTGAAGCACTTCACCGATGCCGAGATGCAGATGTTCGAGTCGATGGTTCACGCCGCAGCCGTTGAACACGACAACGACAAGTTCCGTCGCATCATCGAAGACGCCGGCATGTTGGCACCCAACGCACCAGTGACTACCGAGGCCGCCGGCGAATACTTTTCGCACTTTTATCAACCCGTGAGCGAAGACCGCATCATGACCTGGACTCCCGAATACAGCTCGACCATCGTGCGTCACACATTCGACCGCACCAGCCCGATCTCGCAATACGCCACGGTGCCCAAAACGTTTGTGTTTATTCAGCGGATCAACCTTGGGCTGTACGCGATTCTCGGTGAGCTCAGAGCCACCGGCAACTACCGGCGAATGTCTGAAGAGCTGTGGCCCACGATGAACGCTCGGGGCTCAACCCCGATGGGACTCGCCGAAGACGCGTGGCTGCAGCAGCGCGGTGCATACCCAAGCGAGCACAAAGCCAGATAACGTCGCTGAAATGCGCCGCCAGATCACCATCACCGCTGCTTGTCTTTCCGTCCTTGTCGTCCTTGCCGGATGCGGAAGTTCGAAGAGCTCCACCAGCTCCACCGACTCGGTGAAGACAGATTCATCGACAGCGGACCCCTCCACGGCGGGCCCAACCACCAAGCCCAAGGTGAAGATCCCTGCCACGCTGCCAACCAAGCTCGTCATCACCGACCTCGAAGAAGGCACCGGCCCCGCTGCGAAGGCAGGCGACGATGTCTCCGTCTTTTATGTGGGTGTGCGTTCGGCCGACGGCACCGAGTTCGATAGCAACTTCGACGGTCAGCCCTTCCCTGTCACCCTCGGCGCTGGCGGCGTGATTCAAGGGTGGGACCAAGGCCTCGTGGGCGTCAAGGCTGGCGGCCTGCGCCAGCTCGACATCCCCGCCGACCTCGCTTACGGTGACCGCCCACAGGGCGACATCATCAAGGCCGGCGATGCACTGAGCTTTGTGGTCAAGGTCGTGTCGGTGACCACCCCACTGGTTGTGCCCGATGCGAACCCAGCCGACGCCCCCACCGTGAGCATTCCAACCAGCGTCGGCGCCACCGAACTTGGCATCACCGAACTGGTTCCGGGCACCGGCGAGACAGCGGTTGCCGACGGCACCGCCTACCTGCAGCTCAATGCCTACCGTGGCGACACCGGTGCTGTGCTTGAGAGCACATGGAAGACCGGTAAGGCAATCAAGATCGTGCTCAACAGCGGCACCATCAAGGGTCTGGTCGATGGCGTGACCGGCATGAAGGTGGGCGGACGCCGTCTGCTCATCGTGCCGTCAGAGCAGGGCTTCGGCACCGATGGCAACACCGCGAACTCGCTGCCCGCCGTCACCGACCTCGTGCTCGTGGTCGACCTCGTTGGGTTCACCAAGTAACTCGCGCTCAGCGCCGGCGACGGCAGCTTCGCGTCGAAGCGAACTCGTCACTTGTACGCAGCAACGTTTCATAGGGGTCTGCCCACAACGCAGCAGTGCCGAACCACATTGCCTCGAGCGCATCGACCATGAGACCGGTGCCCGCTGTGGTCTGGGCGATGAGCTCATCAGGGTCGTCCTCAAAGCGGATCAGGCTTGCAACACCATCGTCGCTGACTACCGCAACGGCTCGCACACGTCGCCGCAACGGGTGCCTGCTGGCTCGCTGAGCCATCGAACCGTCGTCTGCCATTGGGGCCGCCCAGCCTGCGGTGACCACAGCGGCGGCGTCGAATGATCGGGCGAGCACACCCGCGGAACCGGCCATGAGCTCGTACACATCGTCAGACTCGTCGAGAAAGCTCGTGCGTGCTGCTTGGCACGTGTCGTCGGCTAATCCAAGCGGATCGTTGAGCACGATTCCGTACAGGCGCGCTGCAGGGAAATGGAATCCAAGCGACATATCAAGGCGTCGCTCAAGCCACATGGCGATATTCAAGGTGGTGTCTTGCACCACGCACTGAGTGCCCACGAGTGGGCTCACAGGAAATCTTGCTCGGCGTGCTCGACGTGCTCGGCTACAGGCCGGCGCCGCGCTGCGAGCGCTCGATAGCGAGCGACACGGCAGCGGCGGCCTCGACCACCGCTTTGCCAAACCGCTTGCCGGGTTGACGGGTGAGCCGTTCGATCGGGCCGCTGATGCTCACCGCAGCGAGCACCGCTCCATCAACGCCGTGCACCGCGGCCGACACCGAGGCAACTCCAGGCTCGCGCTCTTCGACGCTTTCGATCCACGCCTCTTTGCTCGTTGCCGAACGTGCTGCGGCTTGCAGAACTCGACCGGCCGAACCCGCCCCCAATGGCAGGCGCGCGCCCTCGGGCACAATCCAACGCAAGCCATGAGGTGACTGCATCGAGACCACGCACCGACGCTCGTCGCCCTCACGCACAAACAGTTGCACGCTCTCGGCGGTGGCGTCGCGAAGCGCGATGAGCGCAGGACGAGCAAGTTCACCGAGAGGAAACGCCTCGGCCGCTGCGCGTCCCATTGCGATGAGTTCAAACCCAAGACAGAAGCGACCAGCATCGTCTCGGCGCACGAGGCCGTGCTCTTGCAGCGCTACAGCAAGACGATGCGCTGTGGCTCGCGGCAGACCAGTGGCTGACTGCAGATCGGCAAGGCCCAACGGACCGCGAGCACGCAACGAATGCAACACCAATATTGCCTTGTCGAGTACGCCGACGCCCGATATGCTGTCCATCACACGAGAATGCTATCTCAGAAAGTGAGACAGACGCAATGAAATCGACACTGCCCCAAAAGGTCTGGGACCGCCATGTGGTCTACAGCGCAGCCGGCGAACCCGACCTGCTCTACATCGACCTCCACCTCGTTCACGAGGTCACCAGCCCGCAGGCATTCGACGGCCTGCGCCTCAGCGGCCGCAAGATCCGTCGCCCCGATCTCACCATCGCCACCGAAGATCACAACGTGCCCACGGCGAACATCGATCAGCCAATCGAAGACCCAATCTCTGCCCGCCAGGTAGATGTGCTGCGCGAGAACACCGCCGAATTCGGCATCACCAACTTCCCAATGGGCCACCCATTGCAGGGCATCGTGCACGTGATCGCTCCCGAGCAGGGCCGCACCTTGCCGGGCATGACCGTGGTGTGCGGCGATAGCCACACGGCAACACACGGCGCCTTCGGAGCCTTGGCATTCGGCATTGGCACCAGCGAAGTCGAGCACGTGCTCGCCACGCAGACCCTGCCGCAAACCCGACCCAAGTGGATGGCCGTCACGGTCGATGGCGAGTTGGCCCCAGGGGTTACCGCCAAGGACATCATCCTCGCGATCATCGGCGAAATTGGCACCGGTGGCGGCATCGGCCATGTCATCGAGTACCGCGGCTCGGCCATTCGTGCGCTGAGCATGGAAGGTCGCATGACCGTGTGCAACATGAGCATTGAGGCTGGCGCAAAGGCCGGACTCATCGCTCCCGATGACACAACGTTCGAGTACCTCAATGGCCGCGCCAACGCTCCAAAGGGTGCCGATTGGGATGCCGCTGTCGCCGACTGGCGCACGCTGGTCACCGACGATGGCGCTGCGTGGGACAAAGAAGTATTCATCGACGCCTCGACCCTGAAGCCGCAAGTTTCGTGGGGAACCAACCCCGCTCAGGTCATCTCCATCGACGATGTCGTGCCGTCACCCGAAGACTGCGAAGACCCCACCGCCCGCGAGACCATCGAGCGAGCGTTGGCATACATGGGCCTCACCGCTGGCACCCCAATTCGCGATGTCACCGTCGACACGGTGTTTATCGGTAGCTGCACCAACAGCCGCATCGAAGACCTTCGGGCAGCAGCCGCTGTCATGCGTGGCCACACCGTGACCGTCAAGAGAGTGATGGTCGTGCCGGGTAGCCATGCCGTCAAGGCTCAGGCCGAAGCCGAGGGCTTGCCCGCGATCTTCACCGCTGCTGGCGCCGATTGGCGTGAGCCGGGTTGCAGCATGTGCCTGGCCATGAACCCCGACAAGCTTGCGGTCGGTGAGCGCTCAGCGAGCACCAGCAACCGCAACTTCGAAGGCCGCCAAGGCCGCGGCGGACGCACCCACCTCGTGTCCCCTGAAATCGCAGCGGCCACTGCAATCCTTGGTCACTTCGCCACACCCGCCGATCTCGAGAAGGCAGCACAGTCATGAAAGCAGTACGCGTCATCACCGGCACAGGTGTGCCCCTCAAGCGCAGCGACGTAGACACCGACCAGATCATCCCCGCCGATTGGCTCAAGCGCGTCGAGCGCACCGGCTTCGAAAAGGGACTCTTCAGCACCTGGCGAGACGATCGCAACTTCGTACTCAACGACGAGAAGTACGCAAGCGCCTCGATCTTGGTGGCAGGCCCCAGCTTCGGCGTTGGCTCGTCACGCGAGCACGCTGTGTGGGCCATCCAGCAATACGGATTCGACGCTGTGATCGCACCAAGCTTCAGCGACATCTTCCGCAACAACTGCACCAAGAACGGTCTTGCACCCGTGGTGCTGTCGGCCGATGCCGTCACCCGCATTTGGGATGCCATCGAGGCCGACCACACCGTTGAGATCACCGTCGACATGGAGCGCCTGCTCGTCGAGATTCCTTCAATCGGATTCATCGAGAGCTTCGAGATGGAAGCGCAGAACCAGTACCGGTTCCTCAACGGACTCGACGACGTGGGCATCACGATGACACACATCGCCGACATCGACTCGTACGAGTCGAAGCGTCCCGCCTGGTTGCACTAACCGTCACGCCGCATCACTCAGCGGCCACATCAGTCAGCGGCCACATCAGTCAGCGGCCACAATCCGCTCCATCAAAGAGTTTGTTGAAGACAATTGGTCGAGGGTCGACCAATTGTCTTCAACAAACCGTGGAGTGCGGGCGAGAGTGCGGGCGAGAGTGCGGACGGGGGTGCGGGGCGCGCGAGGGCGCGGGTGGAGTGCGGGTGAGTTAGACGAGGGCGTCGAACTGGTGCAGATCGCGAAGCTTCGGGTTGTTCGAGAACACCTCGACCGGCTTCGTGAACGGCAGACGTAACGCACGCTGCAACACGGTGCATTGCACGTGTTGGTTGTATTCGGCCAAGGTGACCGCCCAGCCATCTTTGCCAGCGCGAGCCGTGCGGCCACTGCGATGCAAATAGGCCTTGCCGTCGGCGGCAGGCTCGTAATGGATCACTGCGCCGATGTCGTCGATGTCGATGC
>JAPKZR010000039.1 GCA_026393695.1 Actinomycetota bacterium | reverse complement strand
CGTGCCGGTTGGCTCAAGCTCATAGCGCCACGTGGTGTATCCCTCGGCGACAAACTCGAACACTTCGCCCGGCGTGCAGGCCGTGACCTCAGACGTGGTGGTCCACTTCTTCATCGGGATGCCAGCGACGACGACCTTGTTGTCGCCTTCGAACTTCGCGCCGACTGCCGGACCCGTTGCACCATCGACCCAACGGCCCGAAATGCACTCGGGGCTCCACTCACCGGTGCGGGTGATGTCGGAGACAACCGCGAACACTTCGGCGGGTGTGCGATTGATGATGACGCTTGCTGAGCCTGTGGTCATGGTGCCTCCGATGAGTGGATACAAGATTCTTCAGCGTTCGCGCGCCGAGCGCAACTACTTGCGCGGCACGACGAAGGTGGACTTCGGCGATGGCGCGCCGCCTCCATCAACCGCGACAGCTCCGTCAGCAACGAGTTTGACGAGATGCGACAACACGCTGCGACCCGCCGGCTTGTGCAGTCCCTTGTGAACGTTTGAGTACAACACCTTCACGATTGCGCTGATCGTGCGAACGTCGTTACGCACCTGGGCAAGCACTTGCGCCTCGCGCTCGAGGCGATGCGCAAGATACGCCGCCAAGAACGGCTGCGGGTCGGTGACCGGATTGCCGTGCGTTGGCCACAAGATGCGATCGTTGCGATCGATTACCTTGCGCAACGAGTTGATGTAGGCGCGCATGTCGCCATCGGGCGGCGACACAACCGTGGTGCTCCAACCCATCACGTGATCGCCGGTGAACAGCGCGCGTTCCTCGTCGAGGGCAAAGCACATGTGATTCGAGGTGTGGCCCGGGGTGAACACCGCACGCATGGTCCAGTCGCGAGAGCTCGCGACGATGCTGCCGTCGACTGCGCAAACATCGGGGACAAAGGCAACGTCGATGGACTCCTTCATCTTGATGTCGGGCTCGGTCTCGGCGGCGTCGTCCTCGTCATCGTCATCGTCGTCGTCGAGAGCGACTAAGCCGTGTGGCCCGAACGCAATCGTGGGAGCACCGGTGGATTCACGCAACCACGCTGCCAGCGGCGAATGATCGCTATGACAGTGCGTAACCAAGATGGCCCTCACACGTTCACCTTTGAGCGCTGCCGTCAATGCGTCGCGATGCTCATCAAGTGCAGGACCGGGGTCGATCACCACCACGTCGCCGTGCCCCACGATGTAGGTGCCCGTGCCGCGGTAGCTGTACTTACTGGGGTTGTTGGCGATGATGCGCCGAATCAGCGGCGAAACCTGCTCGACGGCGCCGTAGCGCACACCATTGAGTGGCTCGACAAAAGGAATCTCACCCACGGGTTAACGCAGCCAGCCCAACGAGATCACGCTGGCTCATCGGCTGACTCCTCGTCGGCTGCGGCCTGGTCGCCTTTCTTGCGCCGACGTTTCTTCATACTGAACGTGTCGCTGCCGACCCGGGTCAACGGCACATCGATGACCTCGTGGCGAACACCGCCCTCGCTCAGCACAGCCTGGGCCATTGCGGCCGCCGGCAATGCCAGAATCGCTCCGACAGGCCCGAGCACTGCGCCGCCAGCAAGCGCCGCGCCAAACGCCCACGCCGGGTGCAGCTCCATCGTGCGCGCCGTAATACGCGGCAAGAACAAATAGTTCTCGAGTTGTTGATACAGCACCACGAACACAAGCATCACCAGTGCTTTGCCAGGCGAGTCGACCAACGCCAACAAGATCGGTAACGCACCAGCGAGATATGTGCCGACAACCGGCAGGAACTGACTAATGAGGCCCACCCACAACGCCATCGCGATTGGCGCCCGCGTGCCCAACGACTGGAACAAGACCCAATGGAAGAAGGCTGAGAACGATGCGAGGAGTGCTCGTGAATAGAGGTAACCACCGGTCTTGGTGATGGCCAATTCCCACACATAGAGCACCCGTTGCTGACGCTCGGGGCGCAGCCGGCTGCAGATGCTGCGTCGCATCCGGGGGCCATCGGCCACAAGATAGAACGCGAACAGCAGAACCGAGAACAGTTGCAGCAAGACCCCAAGTGCAGCCACAGAAACATCGAATGCTTTGGCCTGCTGCGACTTGATGAACCGCTGAAATGCGCCGTTGGGGTCTTGAGTGCTGTCGATCACCTTCTGCGGATTGATGTCGGTATTGAAGTGTCGGTTGATGAACCCGACCACCTTGGTGATGGTCTTTGGTGTGTCGTTCAAAATGTCGGCGATCTGGCCACCCACCAACGAAGCGATGGCGACAACAAAGATGACGGTGAACAAGAACACAGCGAGCAAGATGATCGCCGTGGCCGAACCCCGGCGCCAGCCACGGGCCGCAAGACGGTTCACCCCGGGCTCGATCGCCAACGCGAGAAACAGAGAAACCAGCAACAGCAGCAAGAGTCCGGTGAGCCGGTCGAACATGAACCTGGTGGAGATCGTGACCAGATAGCCGACCCAGAAAATTGCGACGGCTCGCCACACCCACCGGGGCATCACCGTTACCCACAACGGCAACGCAGACTTGGTGCTGCTCGTCTCGGAGTTGTCGCGCTCGGCTTCGGAGGACATCGATCGAATCGTAATGACCTCACCGACGCGGCATGTGGGCATTGCGCTTCAGCGACAAGCTACAAGACCTTCGCCAACGAGCGAGCAAGATCACCGCGTGGCTGAACCTGCACCGAATCGAGCTCAAGCCAACGCGCCATCAGCCGGAGTTCATCGGCCAGTTCGGGAACGATGACCGCATCGGGAACACCCGGCTCGGCGTACGACCCCTGCACCAGCAGCGTTGAGTTCTGACGGTCGGCCTTGAGATCGACCCGACCAACGAGCTCGTCACCCAACAAGAACGGAAGCACGTAATACCCGAAGACTCGCTTGGGCTGCGGCGTGTAGATCTCGATGCGGTAATGAAAACCAAAGACGCGCTCGGTTCGCTCGCGGTTAAAGACCAACGAGTCGAATGGACTCAACAACGCTCGACCATTCACGCGGCGCGGCACACGCGCCTGCGGATGCATGTATGCCTGCTGCTTCCAACCATCAACATTCACTGCAACCAGTTCGCCAGATTCGACCAGTTCGTTGACCAAGGCTTTGCAGGGCGCGTTCTTCTGGCGGTGGTAGTCGGTGAGGTCATTCAGCGTTGCGACCCCGTGGTGCTTTGCGGCGAGCACCAAGAGTTGCTTGCGCGCCTCGGGCTCACCTGGCACCGTGCGTTCGAGCGCCTCAGTTGGAATCCATCGATCGGCGAGATCGTAGAGACGCGCGAAATCTTTTGGACGGCGACGCCCCGCCACTTTGCCGATGTAGAACAGGTGCTCAAGCGCGATCTTGGCATCGTCCCAATCCCACCAGGTGCCTTTGGGACCGACGCGAGAATTGAAATCGCCTGCCACCACCGGACCGGTTTCGCGGACTCGTTCAAGCACCTCGTGAACGAAATCAGGACGACGTTCGTTGAGCCGCTTGAACGTACCCCAACCGTGTTCGCCCACCATTCGCCACCTGTGTAAGTGGTAATGCTCGGTGGGCACATGGCTGGCTTCGTGCACCCAATACTCAAACAGTTCGCCGGCCTCGGTGGCCTCAGCGATCAGCGACCGCGGATGCGCGCCGAGGCGCGAAAACAGAGGGAGTTCTTGGCTGCGGACCAACACGTTGACCGCATCGATCTGGATGAGGCCAATCTGATCGAGCACCTTGCGGAGATGACGGCGATCGACGCGGCCCGTGGGTCGCGGATCGGCGAAACCCTGCGCGGCGAGCGCTATTCGACGTGCCTCAGCGGGCCCGAGCGTGCGACTCAATCGGCGACGGTGATGGTGACTTTGTTGATGACAACGTCGGTGAGCGGGCGATCGCCGCGAGCGGTTTGCACTGCTTGCATTGCATCGAGGACCTCGAGGCCCTTCACGATCTGACCGAAGTGGTTGTACTGCGGCGGCAAGCCGACGCCGCTGGCGCCACTGATGAGGAAGAACTGGCTGCCGTTTGTGTTTGGTCCGGCGTTCGCCAT
>JAPKZR010000036.1 GCA_026393695.1 Actinomycetota bacterium | reverse complement strand
CCCGGCGCCATCGACGATTTTTCGCTGGCGGACTTCGACAAGACCGTGGCCGTCAACGTGCGCGCCGTGTTGGGAAAGGTAGGTGGCCGATGCGCTGGCCTCGGTGAAACGATCGCCGGGTTGATTGCCGCCGGTAACAACCACCAGTGGCGCCACACCAAGTTTCCACAACTCGACGACGTGATCGAGACGCGCCCGCAACTGCGGCGACGGGCGGCCGTCGTATTGCGCTGCACCAAGCACCACGATGGCGTCTACCGGACGAGCCTGGTCGCTGTTGCCTACCGACCACACCTGGAACAGGTTGACGCCGTAGTACACGACGACCAGGGAAACAATGACCAACACTGTGCTGATAACCCGACGCCGCCAACGTGGGCGCACCGTGCGCTCATGTGTGGGGCCGGCATCGAGGGCATCGCTACTCACCCCGGCGTGGCCCCGGCGCGCTGCAGCGCTGCTTGCAGACGACGCAATGTTTCATCGCGACCAAGCAACACCAACGATTCGAACAGCGGCGGGCCAACGGTGCGACCAGTAACCGCCACTCGGATTGGGGCCTGAGCCTTGCCGAGCTTGAGTTGGTACCCCTCGCCGATTGCTTCGAGCGTTTCTTTGAGCGCTTCGTGCTCCCATTCGGCAGTGCCGTAGGCCGCAATGACTTCGCTCAGAAGCTCGCGAGCGTTGGGACCTCCCATGGTCTTCGTGAACGCAGCCTCGTCGATAGGCGGTTCAACGAGGAACAAGAAGTCGACCATCGCCACGACCTCGTCGAGTCGCGTGACTCGGGTCTGAGCCAGCGGCGCCATCGCCGTGAACACCACCGGATTGAAGTGCTCAGGGTTCCACGGCACATCGGGAGCGAGAAGGAACGGAGCGCAAGCTTCGATAAACGCATCGAGGCTGAGCGCCCGGATGTATTCGGCGTTGAACGCCGACAACTTCTTCAGGTCAAAGAACGCTGGAGAGTGGTTCACGTCTTCGAGACGGAAGTCGGTGACAACACGAGACCACGGAACAATCTCGGTGTCGCCGCTGGGGGCCCATCCGAGTGTCATCAAGTAGTTCACCATGCCGTCGGCAAGAAAGCCCTCGGCCCGGTACTGCTCGACCGCAACTTTGTCGCGTCGCTTCGAGAGCTTCTTGCGCTGCTCGTTGACCAGCACCGGAACGTGCGCCCACACCGGCGGCTCTACGCCAAGTGCGTTCCACAACATCTGCTGCTTGGGCGTGTTCGGAAGGTGCTCTTCGGCACGCACCACATGGCTGATGCGCATAGTGATGTCGTCGACAACGTTGGCCAACAAGAACATTGGTGACCCGTTGCCGCGTAACAGCACGAAGTCTTCGATGTTGAAATTGTCGAACGACACCTCGCCACGAACGAGGTCATGCACAATCGTGGTTCCCTCAGGAACCCTGAAACGGAGCACACGACCAGGGCCGGCTTCGAGCCCGCGATCACGCGAGTAACCGTCGTAGCCGGGCTTGCCATTGGCCTTCGCGCGCTCTTGCACTTCGTCGCCGGTGAGGTCGCAGTAATACGCCGCGCCCGCCTCGTAGAGGCGCGTGGCGGCAGCGATGTGAGCATCTGCGTACGTGCTCTGGAAGTAGGGGCCCTCAAAGTGTTCGTCGTCGGAGGAAATGCCGATCCACGCCAAGGCATCGATGATGCCCTGCGTCCACTCTGGCTGATTTCGCGCTTCATCGGTGTCTTCGATGCGCAGCACGAAGGTGCCACCCTCGCGCTGAGCGATTGCCCAGTTGTAGAGAGCCGTGCGAGCACCACCAACGTGGAAGAAGCCGGTAGGCGAAGGGGCAAAACGAAGACGAAGCGGACGATCAGTCATGACCCATGCAGGATACCTGCCGAGCGAGTACAGCCTTGGGGACGCCACAACAGTGTCCATTCAGCCCTTGCGTCACTGGCCATGCGCGCCCATGCTGCAACCATGTCCACATCACATTCGGTTCGGATGCCGCTGCCACGTCCAATCGGGTTCGTGCTCGGCGGCGGCGGTGCCCTCGGTGCCGTACAGGTGGGCATGCTGCGCGCGTTACTGGAACGCGGCGTCACGCCAGATCTTGTGGTCGGCACGTCGATCGGAGCGTTTAACGGTGCAATTCTTGCCGCCGACCCAACGGTGGCAGTGGACAAGCTGATCCGTTTCTGGAGCAACACATCGCAGATCAATCCCATCCGCTGGCGCGGCTTGACTCCGCTCTTACGCTGGCGCCGAACCCGACGCAGCCTGTTCGCGAACGACGCCCTCGCGCTCAACATTCGTTCTCAACTCAGTGCATTCCAACTCATTGAAGACCTCACGCTCCCTTTCGGCGCCGTTGCCGTAGATGTGCATCTTGGTGTGCCCGAGTTGTTCACAGAGGGCGACCTCGAGAGCGCTCTGCTTGCGAGTAGCGCGATACCTGGCCTATTTCCACCCGTGCATCGCAAGCAACGCTTCTATTACGACGGGGGTCTCGCCGACAACGTACCCATTCGCCAAGCGGTAGCGATGGGCGCACGGAGTTTGGTGGTGCTCGACACCACGAACCCATACGTGTCGCTGGATCAGCCAAACTCGGTGTCGTCTCTGGCGGCGTATGTAACCGAGGTGTATTCGCGCCAAGCGGTGCTGCGCTCGCTCGACGACTTTGCCAAGATGCCCATGCTGTATCCGCGCAGCCCAGCGAATGGAACCATGTCGACGATCGATCTCAGCCGCACCGACGACCTCTTACGCCAGAGCTACCACGACACCGTTGCCTATCTTGAGCGCGTGCTCGTAGCGGGCTAAAACGGGCTTGTCTTGAGGTGTGTGCTCATGTCGCCGATGAGCTCGATAATCATGCGCCTCTCGGCGAACTGCCACTGACCATCGACCAGATGAACCCGATCGTGATACGTGCCGCCAACTACCGGCGCGAGCGCGCAGCCGGGGGCTTGATGCAACACCGTGATGTACGACCGAACGGTGCCGCTTATCTGGCTCTCGTGCACATCGATGACCACGTTGGTGACTACGTGCCGGGTGCGTGGCAAGCCGTCATAGGTGCGAACGCTGGCATGAAAGGTGGCCAACACCTGCTGGGCCCCTTCGGCAGCTCCCGAACCAACGAGGCCATACAAGCCGGCTTCGCCGAACAGGTTGGCGGTTGATTCGAAATCGCCGCGGTCGATGCCGTCGCAATAGTCAAACAACAAACGCTCGATACCTTCACGTGGATTCATGTGTAACTCGCTCCTCAGCTTGTAGCCAGTGCCAAGCTACGCAACCGGCGCACGCCGACTGTCAGCGTGGTGATGTCGAACATGTCGATTGGTGGTCGGCGGCGCTGCGGGTAGTGTCGAAGTTATGAGCCGCCATTCATTTCGCCGTCAAACCGAAGCCCACCCGGGGCATCGAGCTGTTGCTGGCGGTCTTGCACGCGCTGCTGTGTTTGGGCTCAGCGATGGTCTCATCTCAAACGTGTCATTGGTCATTGGCTTTGCCGGTAGCGGTGTGGGCTCCGACGTCATTCGCCTCGCCGGTTTCGCTGGCGCAATCGCAGGCGCCGTCAGCATGGGTGCCGGCGAATGGATCTCGATCTCGGCTCAGAACGAACTGATCCACCGCGAGCTCATTGTCGAGCGCCGCGAGCTCGTGGTGAATCCAGCCTCCGAGCAGGCCGAGTTAGCCGCGATGTATCAAGGGCACGGCATGGAGGCTTCAACCGCCAATCAGGCAGCTGCCGAGGTCATGCGTGTTCCCGAAGATGCGCTCGCAGTTCACGCTCGCGAAGAGTTCGGCATGGATCCAGACGAGCTACCCAATGCACTGCAGTCCGCTCTGCTGTCGTTCATTTGTTTCCTCGTGGGCGCCTTGCTGCCCGTGCTGCCGTGGCTCAGCGGATCCGGCAACTCGGCCAAGTGGACCTCAGTAGGCATCGGCGTTGTGGTTGCAGCGGGCCTCGGAATCGCCGTCGGTAAATTCGCCGAACGCAACAAGGTCACCAGCGCTATTCGCCAGGTACTCATCCTGCTCGGTGCATGCGCCGCCACGTACCTGATCGGCCGGTTGCTTCACGTCACTGTGAGCTAGCCCGCGGATTTCGCCAGGATGCGTGTTCACTTGCGGAATGGCTCAGATGAATGTCCTCGGTGGCGAACTCGAATCGTGCTCGCTCGACCCTGTTACCGGCTACTACCGCACCGGCTGCTGCGAGAACCATGGCGACGATCCGGGAATGCATGTGGTGTGTGTCATTCTCACCGACACGTTTCTTGAGTTCAGCAAAGCTGCGGGCAACGACCTCAGCACACCGATGCCGCAATACGGCTTCCCCGGATTGGTCGATGGCGATCAATGGTGTCTGTGTGCGTCGCGTTGGCAAGAAGCGTTCGAGGTCGACTGCGCGCCGAAGGTGCGCCTCGCATCGACACATCTCTCGGCGTTGGAATACTCGTCGCTCGCCGACCTACGCGCTCACGCCGTAGACGCAGGCTGACTCAGCCGTCGCGCTCGGCGAGGTATCGCTCGTTGATGTCAGCGATCATGCTGTCTTTGTCGGCAAGCACGCCATGCGTGAAGTACTTCGACTCAACGCCACGCTGCACGATTGCGCACACGAGATAGTCCTGATGGCCAACGAGTTCGTTGAAATCGACGACATCGCTGGGATCGAAGTTGGGGTCGGCAACGACATCGGCGGCGAAGAGGTATTCGGTGATCATCGTGGTGTGTGTGGCGCTGGTTGGATGCAGCGCCGTAGCCATGATGCACGTGCCGGTCACGTCGAGGAACATGTTCGGAAAGTGAGCCATGCCGAAATAGGTCTCGGCGGCTTCGGGAGTCATCGTTGGCAGCAACGGCATCACCGAGCGACCCTCGGGGCTGAAGCCCGACGAGCCTGCCAACAGCGCCACACCGCCGTCGTCGCGTGAATCATCGACCACGGCACCCGAGCGATACAGCGGCACGATGTCGACGAGCTCAGGGTGAACCTGCGGGCAGTGCAAGCACTCCATGTAGTTGTCGAAGATGATTTTCCAGTTGGCGTTCACTTCGGCGACGGTGCGTCGGCCTACGCGAAGCTCGCCCATGTTGTGATGCGCGAATGGCAGCAGCGACGCTTCGGGATGCATGTCGAACCACTCGAGCAAGGTGGGTGGATTCTCGCTGAGGTTCACGAAGATGAACCCTTGCCAGACCTCGATTGCGATTGACCACAGTGACAGCGAATCACGGTCGATCTCATTGGGTCCCACATTGGGGGTACCGATCAAACGACCATCGAGCGCGTAGCTAAACGCGTGATACGGGCAGCTGATCGAGCTCTTCGGGCCTGGACCACTTTCGGCGCACAGCTGAGCACCGCGGTGACGGCACACGTTGGCGTGGGCGTACAAGGTTCCATCACGATCGCACACAATGAGCACGCTCTCACCGGCAACGTTGGCGACCAAGCGATCGCCCGGCGACAACGGATCTGCACGAGCCACGTAGTACCAACTGCGATGCAGGATTCGATCGCGTTCACGCTTGAAGACTGACTCGCTTGAGTAGTCGGCACCGGTGAGTGTGTTGTGTCCTGTAGTCATTGCGTTGACCAATCTGATCGGCTCGAACGAGCGCGTGCCTGCTCACGATACTCCGTTGTGGATTACACGTGTTGCTAGAGTTTCGCCAGTCGCGAAAGCGAAAGTTGCCGCGGTCGTTCGGCCGGGCGAGGGGGAGACGGTCTACGTGTCACATCCAATGAGTCGTCGTCGATTTTTGGCCCTATCGGCCGCAGCCGCGGGCGTGAGCACCATGGGCCTCGCGGCCTGCGGGAGTCGATCGAAGGGCGCTTCGTCGATTGAGTTGCAGATCGCGTCGCCGGCAAAGCCGGTGAAGCTTGCGCTCACTTCGGACAACGCTGCAATCAAAGCCGGTTTGAGCAACGAGGCCGGCCCGCTTCGCATCGCCAACTTCGCCGACTATGTAGCCCCCGAACTGCTCGACAAGTTCAAGACAGAGATCGGCGTGACTGTTGAGCTCAGCACGTTCGGCGACGATGTCGAGGCGCTCAGCAAGATCTCTACCGGCGCATTCAAGGTTGACCTGCTGATGTCTACCGCTATCGATCTGCTACCCAAGTACGTGGCGCTCAAGTTGGTGCAGCCACTCGAGAAGAGCTACTTCACGAACTACGAAAACCTGTGGGACAGCGTGCGAGATCCGTTCTACGACCTTGGTGGCCAGTACACCGTGCCGTACACCGTGTTTTCTACCGGCATCGGGTTTCGCTCTGACCTCGTGGCCGCACCACTCGAAGGCGACTCGGGTTGGGACGCATTGTGGGATTCGCAATACAGCGGTGTCGCGGGGTTAGTCGACTCGTATCGCGAGGCATTGGCTCTCGGCTTGCAGCACGCTGGCATCGACAACATCAACACCGAATCACAGACCGACATCGATGCTGCGGTCGCCGAACTCCGCAAGATGTTCAAGGCCAGCAACCCGCGTCTCGACGTGCTTGGCTACCAGAGCATCCCCGAGGGAACCACCACCATCAACCAGTTGTGGAGTGGCGACATTCTCGCCGCACAGGGCTATCTTCCCGAAGGCACCGACTCGTCGGTGCTCGGGTACTGGGTGCCACCAATCGCCAAGCGAGTGATCAACAACGACGCGATGAGCATTCTGCGCAGCGCCGAACATCCAGTGCTGGCCCACGCCTTCATCAACTTCATGCTCGACCCTGAGAACGCCAAGATCAACCAGGCGTACATCGGCTATCAGAGCACGCTCAAGGGTTTCGAGGCCGAGACGTTGGTGGCCGAGGGCACGATTCCAGAGAACCTCGCCAACGCGCTCGTCACACAAGACGACTTCACCAAGGGTCTGCGCATCTTGGCCCTTCCAGCGGCCGCCGACAAGATGTGGCAGGACGCTTGGAGCTCGCTGCGCACGGGCGCGTAACGCTGTGGCACGCCGCTCGCGGCAATCGCTGAACACACTCTG
>JAPKZR010000319.1 GCA_026393695.1 Actinomycetota bacterium | reverse complement strand
TTCAAACACCTCGAGATCGGCGTCAGCCGAGCCGACGGAATCGACTTCATCATCCACGCCATGCCCGCACGGGCGAAGTTCATCAGGTGACCACCATGCCCCGTTCAATCCAAGACATCCTCGATCACGCCGACGAACTCGCCAAGCGTTTCGAAGACTTCGATCCAGACAACGCGAACGAGATCCCCGTCGAGGAATACCTCCTCCAGCGTGCCGTCGTTACTCGCGCTCGCAGCGAACAACAACTGATCGACTCCGTGCTCAACGCCCGTACCGCTGGCCTGTCCTGGCAGAGAATCGGCGCACTGCTCGGCACCTCAGCTCAGGCGGCCCAACAGCGCTACGGCGCCGTCCTCGAAGCCTCCTAACGACCAATCCGATCGGCGGCTCTGCGCTGAGCCTGAACGGCGCCTCGCCTGTCGCTCTTCAGTCGAGTGGCGGCGGCGACACCGAGCCGGGTTCGACGATCCAACCGAGATCTTCAAGCATGACCAAGTCGAGTCGGGTGCCGTTGATAATCGCTTCGGCCGGTACGCCCATTGTCAGTAGGAGCTGAACATCGACGGGCGCGAGATTGGAGAACGGCTCAATCATGAGAGCTTGCCCACCTGCACCAGCGCAGCATGCCCGCTGTGGACTCAAAGCGCAAGGACTTCGTTGCATACAGAACAATCAGCCCAGATCGGCTGAGAGCGTGCGACCGAGTGGTATCGGTCCGCGACATCGGTGAAGACGGACCCCGGCCGGAGTGGCATGCTGTTCGGATGTTCGACGACCGTGCCATTGCCTTCCTCGGCCAAGTCCGCTTCGCCCGTCTGGCCACCGTTGGTCGCGACGGCTTCCCCCACAACGTTCCGATCTGGTTCGACATCGAACCCGTTGCCGATGGCTCGCACGACTTGCTGTTCGTCTCGGATCGCGCGGCGGCCAAGACCCGCAACGCGCTCGCCAACCCACGGGCGGGCGTGACTATCGGCGGCGAGCGCACCGACGCCCACGGCTACCTAATCCGCGGCACGATCACCGTCGAGGACGATCCCGGCCAGGCGGTGACGCACCGCATGATCGACCGCTACGAGGCCGGCACCCCTCGGGCCGCAGAGCTGCGTGATGCCTGGAAGGACGACGACATCGTCGTGCTCCGCCTGCGCCCGACGTCGATCGTCAGCGTTTGGGCCTGAGCCAGTCGTTCTCGGCAACGTCAACGGCAACGACGGCCGCTCATCCCAAGAGATCCCACTTGTTGCCGGAGATGTCGAGGAAGACTGCGACGGTCCCGTAGCTCTCCTCCCTCGGCTCACTGAGGAAACGGACTCCGTGCTCGACCATGCGGCGGTAACTGTGGTCGAAGTCGTCGACTCGGAGGAAGAAGCCAACCCGACCGGCCGCTTGGTCGCCGACAGCTGCGGATTGGCGATCGCCATCGGCCTGCACGAGGAGGACAGCGGTCGATGCGCCGGGCGGGCGGATGATGACCCAGCGTTTCGGGCGTCCGTCGTTCGTCAACGCCGGCGAGTCCTCGACGAGTTCGAACCCGAGTGCATCCACGAAGAAGGCGATGGCCTCGTCGTAATCGTCCACGATGATGGCGACCGACTCGATGTGCATCCGCGAACGATACTTCTTGCTGGAGCCCTCACATTGCTGACCGATGTGACGAAGTCCGAGTGACACCACCCACTCGCCCACCTGCCCGCCCAACGACAATTCAAACGTACTTGTGCGCCTTGTAAGTTAAGCATTGTTACAATGCACACATGCCTGGTACCTCAATCGCCAAAGTGTCCCACCGCGGTCAAACCAATCTGCCTTCCGAGCTGCGTCATCGGTGGGGCATCGAACTGGGCGGCGAAGTCGGCATCATCGATCTCGGCGATGCCGCGCTCGTTATTCCCGGCGGCATACAGAGCGCTCGGCGCGAACTCCGTCGGGTACTCCGTGACCGCTATGAGGCTGGGCTGGCCAGCATCGAGGACTCAGACCTGGCTGATCAGTAGGTGGCCGCGATCCGCAACGTCATTCTCGACGACCGACTCTTGATCGAGGAACTCCTCGTCGGCATCGACGCGAAAGGCGAGCGTCATACCACGACGTATTGGTACTACCGAGCTTGCCGTGCCGCAGTCAGCGGCGCCGGGGGGCATCTCTCGGGCCCTTTTCTTGGTCTCGATGATCAGCGTCAGGCGACGGCGATCCGGAGCTTGCTGTTGCTGCCCGACACCATCGGTCTCCCCGAGCCACGGGCGACGGTTCCCGTGATGGCCGAGCTATCCGAGCGTCACCCGCGCCTCAACGTCTTGAACCTCGAAGCCGCTGCAGCGGGGCTCGTACTCAACGCAACAATGCTGCTGTCGATCGAAGCGACCCGGGGGGTCCTACCGGAGATCCTCGACGCCGAGAAAGTTAGATGGCGAACAGTCGAGATCGCCTGAGTCTCACTGTCGCAAGGCTGGTGCCGAGCCCGTGGGCTTACGGGGCTGCGACGACCTCCGCCCAACACACTTCGTTGGCCTCCACGGCCTCCAACTCCTCATCGCTACTGCAACCCTCGCTCAGGTGGGCGTGTTTCGCTGGACGGCACACAACGACAGCTTTGGCGCCAGCTGTTTGCGGCTCTCCGGCGCTTGCCATCCGCTCAGGTGCTGTATAAAGTTGCTGTATGTCATCGACGCGGACACAGGTCTACCTCACCGAGGGGCAACGCAAAAAGATTGACCAAATGGCCGACTCCGAAGGTGTCCCCATGGCCGTGATTATTCGACGGGCTCTCGACAACTACCTGACCGACGACGCCGACGCCACCACGGCTCTCACGGCCACCTTTGGCGCCGCACCATCTGCGACTGCACCGTCGCGCGATGAGTGGCAGCGTGGCTGATCTTCTCGTCGACACCGACATCTTCATCGACCACCTTCGCGGCGCGATCGCTCTCGTACCCGGTCGACACCGGCTCCATTACTCGGTAGTCACGCGAGCCGAACTCTTCGCTGGCAACACAGCCACGAACCTCTCCACTCAACTGCTTGCGCCGTTCAGAGAACTCGCCGTCGACCGCGCTGTGGCCGAGCGCGCCGGTCGCATCGCGCGGGAGTTCGGGGTCCGACTGCCCGACGCACTCGTCGCCGCCACCGCAACTGAGCACGGGCTCGGACTCGTTACGAGGAACCGCAAAGATTTCGAGTCGATCCGGGGACTACGGCTTCGTTCGCTGTGAGGTCGGTTCTGGGCCACACCTCAGGGTCGTTAGCGAGCGGCGGCTTGAAGAACGCCGGCAACCACTTTGGCTGGATCGGCGTTGGGGTTCGCTGCAACCGAGCGAAGCCATGGCTCGCCGTCG
The DNA here is from genome assembly GCA_026393695.1 of Actinomycetota bacterium. Taxonomy (GTDB): domain Bacteria; phylum Actinomycetota; class Acidimicrobiia; order Acidimicrobiales; family Ilumatobacteraceae; genus WLMZ01. The sequence goes on along the minus strand of JAPKZR010000319.1, from coordinate 16,031 downwards.
ATGACAGTGCTCGACACCAAGACGTCGTCAGGGAGGTGCCGCTTGATGTCATCGACGCTCACACCCTTGTGGCGCCAACAGAGCACCCCGCTGCTCGGTGCTGATCTCGACTCGAGATCGTCGTGGGCATCGACAAGCTCGGCGAGTTCGTCGATGAGCGCCATCGTGCGATCAATCATGCCGGCGACGCCTTCACGACCGTAGGCAAGGAGCATTGCGAGCAGCGGCACTGCGACGGCGCCGTGCGATCCCAGAATCCCTACGTTCGGAACGGCCAGATACGCACCGTCAACGCTGATCAACTTGTGCGCCGCTTCGTGATCGGCGAACAGAACGAATGCTGATTCCTTCGGCTGGAAGAGCCACTTGTGAGCAGACATCGCCACGCTGTCGGCGTCCTCGATTCCATCGAGTAGATGTCGGTAACGGTCACTGAGACGCAGCGGTCCCGACCATGCCGCGTCGACGTGGCGCCAACGCGCGTCGCTGGCCGCATCGAGCGATTCGATTTCACCGGAACTCGTTGTGCCCGCCGTGATGACGGCAACAGCGTTCGTGAGATCGTCCGCCACGGACCAATCATCAATGACTCGGTGTTCCATGCCAAGCAGGTGCGCAGCCTTGCGAATACTGAGGTGAGCGCCGGTTCCCGACACAACGACGCGACACCCACTTTCGCGAGCCGCCCAAATGGCCGTCAGGTTGGCAACGGTTGAGCCCGGCGTCATGTGTCCGCCTGACATGCCGAACCATGGAGCGATCCAATCAACCGCGAGCCTCTCGAGTTCTCGAGCGCGTGGCGCGGTGTCGGGATGCAACAGGTTCTGATTCCGGCTCGCTGTCCACAGATGCATCGCCCAAGTGATCGGTGGCGTGGGTGGATCCATGTGCGCGAAGAACCCTGGCGCCCCGAGGTCTCGGCTCCGACCGAGCACGTCATCGAACATCGCCGAGAGTGCAGCGTCGGCTCCGATGCCAACTTCAGGAAGGCTCATCGGCAGCCGTTGTGAGGGCTCGGCCATCTGGGACCCGGTGAGGAGTGCGACAGCATGCAACAGGAGTTGCTCGTCCGGCTGAAAGTCCTCAGGATTCATTCCGTCATCTTCTCGCAGATTCATGGGATCCAACGAAGCATTCACTGAGGCCGGGCATGACGCCAGCGGGCAAACATAGACTTGCCGGCGATGCATAGGATATTCACAACGAGCGTTGCCGCGGTGTATCCCAATTACGTGGCCAAGGTCGAGCGCAAGGGGCGCACGAGGGCCGAGTTAGATCAGGTCGTCACCTGGCTCACGGGCTACGACGAAGCGGCGTTACAGGAACTGCTCGACGCGGGCACCACGTTCGACTCGTTCTTTGCCGAGGCTCAACTGAACCCAAAGGCCTCGTTGATCACCGGGGTTGTGTGCGGCGTGCGCGTGGAGAACGTTGAGGATCCGCTGATGCAGAAGATCCGCTACCTCGACAAGCTGGTCGACGAGTTAGCCAAAGGCAAGCCGATGGAAAAGATCCTGCGCGCATAAGGCCGGCCCAGCGGGGTCCAGACGCGCCGCGCGTCGCCAGGAATATCAGTAGGTGGGATGGTATCGAACTGATACCATCCCACGCATGGCCATGACACTGCGACTCACCGATAGCGAGCAATCAGCGCTGCGCGAACGCGCCGACGCGGAAGGCATCTCGATGCAAGAAGCAGCCCGACGCGCCATCCGAGAGTTCGTCAGCAATGGCCAACACCGCGACCGGGTCAGCGCTGCGTCAGCTCGCATCATGAATAAGCACGCCGATGCCCTACGCCGCCTCGGCGAATGAGTGACCCAATTGAGTTCCTCAATCTTGAAGACCTCGTCTCCCTCGCCGCCAGTCTGCTTGGCGACCCGCCACCAATCCGCGACATCGGCCTGCTCGGCGCCGCGGCAGCACGTCCGCAAACAACAGCCTTTGGCGACGATGCCTACCCCGACCTGCTGACCAAAGCGGCAGCACTGCTGCAGTCGATCGTGAACAACCACGCGCTGCTCGATGGCAACAAGCGGCTCGGCTGGCTAGCCACTGCCGTGTTCCTTGAACTCAATGGAATCAAGGCGTCGCGGGCTTCCAACGACGATGTCTACAACCTCGTCATCTGGGTCGCAGCAACCAACCCTGGGCTTGACGCCATCACCACCCGCTTGCGAGGCGTGGTGACGCCAAAGCGCCGATAGCCCTGGCTTCAAATAGCCGTGCTCCATCGTCAACTCAGTCGATGCCCAACGCCGCCGATGCCTGTTCGCGGAGCTTGTACTTCTGAATCTTGCCTGTGACGGTCATCGGGAACTCGTCCACGAAGAACACGTGACGCGGTACTTTGAAGTGCGCGATACGGCCGCGGCAGAAACTGCGGATGTCCTCAGCCTCGGCAGCCCGTCCGGCCTTGAGCATGATGAAGGCGCCGATCTCCTCGCCGTAGCGATCGTCGGGGATGCCAACCACTTGAACATCTGCGACCGCTGGGTGGCCGTAGAGGAACTCTTCGATTTCGCGGGGATACACGTTCTCGCCGCCGCGGATGATCATGTCTTTCGAGCGCCCCACAATGCTCACGTAGCCATCGGCGTCCATCGTGGCGAGGTCGCCCGTGTGCATCCATCCGGCAGCGTCAATCGCCTCGGCCGTGCGCGCTTCGTCGTTCCAGTACCCGATCATTACCGAGTAGCCGCGCGTGCATAGTTCGCCGGCCTCGCCGCGGCCGACCGTGCGCCCAGTGTTCGGGTCGATGATCTTCACCTCAACATGAGGATGCACCGGGCCAACGGTGCCGACCCGTTGATCGATCGTGTCGTCGGCAGTGGTCTGCGTGGAAACCGGAGACGTCTCGGTCATGCCATAACAAATGGTGACCTGGTTCATGTGCATGCGTTCGAGAACTTGCTTCATCACCTCGACCGGACACGGCGACCCGGCCATGATGCCGGTGCGCAATGACGACAGGTCAAAGTGCTCGAACTCACTCGACGCCAGCTCGGCGATGAACATCGTCGGCACGCCATAGAGACTGCTGCATCGTTCGTCCTGCACTGCTTGCAGCGTCGCAATCGGATCAAAGGCCTCGGCTGGAATCACCATGCACGCACCATGCGTTGTGCTGCCGATGTTGCCCATCACCATGCCGAAGCAGTGGTAAAAGGGCACCGGTATACAGACACGATCTGCAGCCGTGTATCCGCAACGCTGCCCAACGAAGTAGCCGTTGTTGAGGATGTTGTGGTGCGACAGAGTTGCACCCTTCGGGAACCCTGTAGTGCCGCTGGTGTACTGGATGTTGATGGGGTCGTCGCTGCCGAGCGTTGCGGCGCGTTCATTCACCGCCGCGTAACCAAGGCGCTGTCCGGCAGACGCGAGGTCAGTCCACTGCGGGGTATCGAAGTAGACAACGCGCTCAAGCTCTGGTGTCGATGCCTGCACCTCGGCCAGCATCGCCCGGTAGTCGCTGCCCTTGAACTCGGAGATGGCGACAACGACGCGACTGCCTGACTGGCGCACCACGTACTCGAGTTCGCTCGTCCGATACGCAGGGTTGATGGTGACCAAGATGATGCCAGTGCGGGCCGCTGCGTATTGCAGCATCGTCCACTCAACGCGGTTCGGGCTCCAGATGCCGACGCGGTCACCGGCAGCAAGGCCACTGTCGATGAGCCCGGCGCTGAGATCGTCAACGGCGCGGTCGAACTCGCCGTAACTCATTCGAATGTTCTGGTGACATGACACGACGCAGTCCGCATTGGGATTCGACGCGCTGACACGGCGCAGGTTGTCGCCAATCGTCTCTCCGATCAACGGCGTCGCCGATATGCCGTGGGAGTACGCAAGGTCAATCACCGCCGGAGCATAACTACCTTGCAGCGCCCGACAAAGCGACAGTCGCGACCTGAAGCGACCACAATGGCAGCCATGACTTCAGGCTCACATCCCCAAGGCGACCCGGCCGAAACTGTCCTTACGCCGCGCGGGCTGTCCGATTGCTTCACTCCGCTCACGACCGTGGTCTACACGCTCGTAATCTTCTTGCTCAACATCGTTGCTGGCGTTGCCATCGAATACGGATCCGTGTTCAACAAGACAACAACGATGATCCTCAACGGGCTCGATGTGGCCTTAGTCGTCGGGTTCCTTGCAACCACCCTCTTCGTCATTGTGGCCACGAGGACCGACCGAGATCACCTGCGGTACCGAGCTCTCATCGTGTACCTCTTCGTGGCCACCTTCCAGACCATCGCCGCCGTGGGGGCACTCATCGTCACCGCACGCGTGCGCAACGACGAGTACCTGTGGGGTGTTGTCGACGTTGGCGCGGCCTACATCGCTATCGCCGCAGTGTTCACCGGGTGGTACTGGCTTCTCGATGGGATCGTGCCCGGCGGCGCGTTCGTATTTCCCGGCCGAGACGGCGAGGATCTCGTGAGACCCAAGTTCATCGACTATGCGTTCATCTCGTTCAACACCAATGCCACCTTCGGCCCCACGAGCGAGACGGTCGTGTCTCGCCGGGTGAAGCTCGTGATGATGTTTCAGACGACTCTGTCGCTACTTGTGCTGCTCGTACTCGTGGCCCGCTTGGTGAGCACCGGCCGGGGTTAGCACTTCTCTGCTGGCTTCCGCGTTGCGTTTCTTTGTTTGGGGGTTGACGATCGAACACTTGTTCGATTACACTGTCTTTCATGGATGAGCTCACCACACTGCTTGATTCGGCAGGCCTCATGGTCGCCGAACACGCGAGTCGCCCGATGAACTCCGAGACCCGCCGCCAAACAATCCTTGCGTGCCAACAACTCCTCGACCGCGTCCGTATCGCCCAATCAACCCTCATCGCTGACGCCACCACCAACAGCGACTGGGCAGGCACCGGTGCACGCAACATCGCCGACTGGTTAGCCGGCACCACCAAATCGTCCTACAACGACGCGAAACGCAAAGAACAACTCGGTAACGCACTCAACAAATCAAAACACTTAGCCGACGCCGTCAACAGTGGTGCTGTGTCACCCGATGCTGCCGATGCGTTAGCCGACGCCGTCAACAACCCACCCAACACCGCCACCGCCGCCGACATCGCCGATTTGGTCAACGCGTCTGAGGGGGCAACACCACGCGAAGCCAAACAAGCCGCATCACGCTGGCGCGAAATCCTCTCCACAGAAACCGAAGAACAAGCCCACACACGCCGCCACAACGCCCGCACCGTGACCAACACCGTTGCATGCGACGGAATGATCACCACCACAATCACCCTGCCCGTGCTCCAAGCACGCCAACTCTTAAACGCAATCAACCATGCAGCAGGCGAACCAGTCGAAGGTGACACACGCACCAACACCCAACGCCTCGCCGACGGCACCATCACACTCGCCCAGCTCTACAACTCCGGCCAACTCATACCCGGACGCGCCAACCCCAACATCGTGATCGTCATCCCCGTCGACGGATTCACCGGCACCACCAACGAACCCGGCCACACACCCTGGGGAGACCGCATCCCCGCCCACGTCGTACGCGAAACCGCCAAAAACGCAACACTGCAACGCATCATCATGGCCGGCTCCAAAATCCTCGACCTCGGACGCCAAACCCGCTACGCCACCCACGACCACTACCTCGCACTCGTCGCCCGAGACGGCCACTGCCGCTACAAAAACTGCACCACCCCCGCCGCATGGTGCGAAATCGACCACATCACCCAATGGCAACACGGCGGAACCACCAACATCAACAACGAATGGCTCCTCTGCCCCTTCCACCACCAACAACGACACAAACCAGGCACCACCATCACCGGCAACGCCAACAACACCCAAATCAACCTCCCCAACGGCACCACCATCAACTGCCCACCCCACGGCGCAAACAACCGAAAACCCGAACCATCACAACGAACCCAACCCGACACCCCACCCAGCACAACCGCGTCACCACCACCACCCGGGTCAACACCAACGCACACCCCTACCCAAAACTGGACCCACGTCGCCTAACCCGAGCGAGATGGCTAGCGACTAGCGCCAGTGGATGGGCGCCAACTCGTCGGGTACGTAGCTGCAGTAGATGCCAGTACGAACTCGTTGATCAAGGTGCGCCGCGGCCAGTGGATGATGTTCGGCCAAACGGGTGAGCGCATAGCGCATCGAGCGCGTGACGGCCGTGCGGGCTCGTTCGGCACTGCCGCCTGTTGAGCGCTGTGCGCCGCCGAGTCCCACGGCGCTGCGAAGCTCAGCGATCAGGTACTCGCGATCTCGCTCAGCCAGCTCGCGCCGGGCGATGTCGTTCATCGCCGTTGCTTCCTCAATGTCGTCATCGACCTCTGCGAGTCGGCGGCGATAGGCCTCACGGGCGCGTTCGTCGAGCACAGGCACGCCACGAGCGGCCAGTCGACCATCGTCGTCAAGACCGTCGTTCGCTGCCACGTGGGTGGGCAGCCAGCCAGCCTCGACGGCGACCATGTCGAGCACGTGAAACTCTCGTCCGGGCTCAGCAAGCAAGCGTTCGATATAACGCAGACCCTTGAGATCGCGCACCACTGCAGTGACGCCACCGAGCCGAACGAACCGCGTGTCACCCTCGCCGCGGAACGCCGCGTCGTCAGCGATGTCAGCGACGGTAGCCATGGGGGTCGGGGCGGGGGACAGCATGGGGGTTGACGACACAACTCGAGAAAAATCACCTGCGAGTGCTTCGTCGCAGCGACGCACCCAACCCATCGCGCCAAACGCATCGAAGGCCTCGCGCGCCGCATGCCACTCAAGCCGAGCACTGTCGAGGTTGCCCTCGCGTCGGCGAATCTCGGCCAATACGGTGCGTGCGACTGCAGCATCGAATGGAGCCCCAAGGTCGACCCACGAAACCGTCGCCGCAGTTGCAGCGACCTTCGCACCACTCAGATCGTTGGCCAACAGCTTGGCCCTCGCGTCGGCGAGCTGTACCCCGGCTCGCAACGACGGACTCGGAAATTGGTCAGCGATGTGGCCGAGCGAATCGGCCGCTCGACGCGCCACGGCCGTGTCACCTGACGCCGAAGCAATCTCGGCCTGGGCCGCCAGCAACGGCGCGAGGCGGAGATCTCCAAAGGGCGGACATTCTTTCCACGGCAGATCGTCGGGGTTGGTGAGGGCGTCATCGATCATCGTCGATGCGCCCACGACATCACCTTGCGCCAACCGCAACAGAGCCAAGCCAGGTTGAGCCGACCACGCCCGTGCGTGCGCCGAAATAAAGGCCGACTCTGCGCCAGGGAGGTCGCCCTTTCGTAGACGAATGTTGCCGAGCTCTACCAACGGCCACCCGAACTCGCGACGCATCCACGGACGCAGTTCTTCGCATGCCAGCAACGCTTCTTCCTCAGCACGATCGCATGGGCCAGACACCTTGAGCAGTTCGGCTCTGTGCACTCGACAGCGCCCGTTGATCCCTCCAAAGGCGGCGCCATGGCGCCAGCGCTCCATCATGTCGGTCCACTCGACAGCCTGATCGTGCAGCGCAAGACCCTGCGCCGCGCAGATCAGCTCGCAGTACATCATCCCCGTGGTCAACGGATCGACTTCGCCCGACATCAGCAGCGCCGCAATGTCATCGAGTAAGCGAAGTCCCTCGTCGAATCGACCGTCAAGGATCACAAGTCGGGCGAGGGCCACCCTGCCGATAACGACCGCTGGAGCGACCCCAAGCCGGGTGCCGAGATCGACCGCGATTTCGGCCTGCTGGCGAGCTGCCTGCATATCGCCGCACATGAATCGCTCGTAGGTTCGGACCATCGCGATGAGCGCGTGGGGAGCTGTCTCGTGGGTCCCCGTAAGCAGTACTTCGGCTCGACGCAGCCAACCCCGCACCGGCGCCATCAGACCGGTATCGATCATCAAAAACATCGCCAGTGTGGCCGCGGCCCGAGCGGCTTCGGGCTTGTCGTCTTCGGCGATGCGGAGGCTGTAGAGGTCTTCCCAAGCTGAGATCGCATTCTCGTAGTTGCCGTTGCCATAGGCCGCTTGAGCGCGCAGTTCGAGCCCGAGGGCCGACACGCCAGCGCCACTACTGCTGTCGAGCAGGTCGAGCGCTTGTTGCCACTCACCCCGCTCAACGGCCGAGCGGGCCTGATCGAGGCCAACTTCATTACTCATCAAACGTGTCTCCGGCGCTCGCCCTACCAGTGGTCTCGCAGATTTCTTGTCGCATTGTGACACAGATTGTCACGCCTTCCGTATGGCAATCAACCAAACACACAACACAGAAAGCGGACAACACAATGCGTCTCTCGAAAGAGCTCATCCCTACAAAGATCGACATCCCGGGCGCCAAGGCACGCCAACTCTCCGACTTCGGGACCGCCCACGGCGTGCTGGGCGTCGAGTACTTCAGCATGGGCGCCGGCGTCGACCTGGCACCGCTACTCGAGGGCCTGAAAGGCGACGTCTGCCACTCCCCCCACTGGGGTTACATCATCTCGGGTGACCTCGTGGCGACCTATGCCGATGGGTCAACCGAAAACTGCGTGGGCGGCGATGTCTTCTACTGGCCAGCCGGCCACTCAATCCGAGTGAACGAAGACGCCGAGATCATTCTGTTCAGCCCCCAGCACGAGCACCTTGAAGTCATCGGGCACATCGCCAAGAAGCTTGGCGTCGCCTGAGCGCCGACTCGTTTAGAGCGAAGGGAACTGCAGACGCAGATCGCGCTTGAGGATCTTGCCGGACGCGTTGCGTGGAATCGAATCGACGAAGCGCACCGCAACCGGCGTCTTGAACCGAGCAAGCTTGCCGTCGCAAAAGGCGAGCACTGTCTTCTCGTCGAGTTCGGGGTCCTTGCGCACCGCGATCGCGATTGCGCTCTCACCCCACTTCTCTGACGGCACACCAATGACGGCTGCATCAGCAACGCCGGGGCATGACAACAACAGGTTCTCGATCTCGGCGGGGTACACGTTTTCGCCACCGGTGATGATCATGTCTTTGAGTCGGTCCTGAATGAAGATGAAACCTTCGTCGTCGCGAATACCCATGTCGCCCGAATAGAACCATCCGTCGCGAATGCTCTCGGCGGTGGCATCGGGACGATTCCAGTAGCCAGTCATGATGTGGTCGCCGCTGATGATGATTTCGCCCGACTCGTTGTCGTCGCACTCTGATCCGTCGGGGCGCACCACTTTGACTTCGGTGTGGAAGTAGCTCTTGCCGGTAGAGCCCGCTTTGCGGATGGCAATGTCGGGGGTGGTCACGCAGGCAGGTCCGCACGTCTCGGTGAGGCCGTACACCTGATGGATGTCGATGCCCATCTCGAGGTACTGATGAATGAGCGTAACCGGCACGGGTGCAGCACCACTGAGGAACCAGCGAACGCTCTTCTTGTCGTGCTTGGCGGGGTCGTAGGTGACCCGCATTGCCTGCAGCATGGCGGGTACAAGCAGCGCGTTGTTGATGCGCTCCTCAGTCACAAGTTCCCACGCCTTCGTGGGATCGAACGAGCGCATCAGAATCTGAGCGAGGCCGCGATACGTGGTGATCATCGCCGGGCTCAGCGCACCCACATGGAACAACGGCATCGGGTTGAGATAGCGGTCGCCAACGCAGAAATCACTCGTGGCATTGAGCGTGAGCAATGCGGCCATCTGAGTGTTGTGCGTGTGCATCACACCCTTGGGTAGCCCCGTAGTTCCCGAGGTATACATGATGTACAACAGGTCGTCGTTGAAGGCCGAGACGGTTGGCTCGGTGCCTGGCTGATGATCGACGAGGCTGTTGAACTCGCTCGCGAATGACGGAGTGGTGTCGGGCGAACCGACGTGAATCCACTGGGCGACATCGGTCTTGTCGCCGCGCGATTGCAACTCGACAACCGACGGCAAGAACTCTTCGCCGTAGAACAAAACCGTGGTGCCCGAATCTTTGAGAATGAACTCAAGTTCGTTGGGCACCAGGCGCCAGTTCAGCGGAACCACGACACCACCGATCTTGGCGATTGCAAAGAACGCCGTGAGGAACTCATGCGAGTTCATCATCAACAGCGCCACTCGGTCGCCCTTGTTTACCGTCGACGAGATCGCGTGAGCCACTTGGTTCGAGCGCGCATTCAGCTGCTCATACGAAAACCGTCGACCAGCAGCCACGTCGTAGAGCGCTTCGAGATCAGGGTTGACGTACGCGCGCTTGGTAAGAAGTTGACCGATGTTGACCTGCATGGAAGACATTTTGGCATAGCCCGTTAACCATGCCAAACATGTACAGTCGTGCCATGTCACAGCTCGTTTCTGTCTCCCGAGATATTGCCGCTAGCCCCGAAACGGTGTGGGCACTCGTTTCTGATCTGCCTCGAATGGGCGAATGGTCACCCGAAAACCAAGGTGGCGAATGGGTCAAGGGCGCCACGCAAGCCGCAGTTGGAGCTCGCTTTGCGGGATCGAACAAGAACGGCAAGAAGAAGTGGAAGACCGTTGTTGAAGTGAATGTCTGCGACGCGCCAAAGAAGTTGTCGTTTGGTCTGATGCTGCTCGGCAAAGACTGGTGCGACTGGATCTACGAAATCGAACCAACCGCCACTGGTTGTCGCGTGACCCATAGCTGGGCTGACCACCGCAAAACATGGCACGACCGCTTAGGCAAGGTTGTCAGCGGCGTCTCAGACCGAGCAACTCACAACCGAGCGAATATGGAAATCACGCTCGCTGCTCTCGCTACCGCAGCCGAGAAGTAGCCGAGATGAGCAGCTCCCCCGCAATCGACCTGTCGAACATCGATCTTTTGGCTAACACGTGGTCGCGCGAGGCACCCCACGATCAGTTCGATCTGCTCCGCAGATCCGCTCCGGTGTTCTGGCACGACGAACCAAATGGCTCTGGGTTTTGGGCGATCACCAAGCACGCCGACGTGAAGAAGATCAGCCGCGACCCGCGCACATTTTCATCGGCGCTCGGCTCCACGTTCATCCCCGATCAGGACGAAGAGACGCTGATGATGTTGCGCCTCAGCGTGCTCAACATGGACGACCCGCAGCACACTCGCTACCGCAATATTGTCGCCAAGGGTTTCACCCCACGCGTGATTGCCAAGCTCGTCGAAGACACCAATGCCCGAGCAGCGCGTGTTGTCGACGAAGTGGCGGCTCGCGGCGAGTGCGAGTTCGTGAACGACATTGCATCGAAGGTGCCGATTCAGACCATCTGCACGATGCTCGGCCTCGACGACGAACTGTGGCCGCGCATGGTTGAGCTCACCAACATGATGATCAGCGGACTCGACGCCGAAGGACAAGGCGCCGGCCAGATTGCAGCGATGGAGGTCTACGCGCTGTGCGACCAGATGGCCGCTGCTCGCCGCGCCGAGCCGCGTGACGACATCATGACCGCATTGGTCAATGCCGAGGTCGACGGCGAGCGACTCGACGATGGCGAACTCAACATGTTCTTCATCACGCTCATCGTGGCCGGTAACGAGACCACTCGAAATCTGATCAACCACTCGATGTTGGCGCTCATCGACAATCCTGGTGAAGCCGATCGCCTACGTGCCGACGAATCGCTGTGGCCCACCGCTGTCGAAGAGATGTTGCGCTACGGCACCTCAATCGCCAACTTCCGTCGCACCGCCACAACCGATGTCGAACTTCGTGGCACGCAGATCAAAGCTGGCGACAAGGTCGTCATGTATTACGCATCAGCCAACCGCGACGAAGAAGTGTTCGCCGACCCACATCGCTTCGATGTTTCGCGTCGGCCAAACGACCATGTCACCTTCGGCGGCGGCGGAGTGCATTTCTGTCTCGGAGCCAGTCTTGCGAAGGCACAAATTCGCGCAACGATGCAAGAGGTCGTACAACGCCTCGGCAATCCGCAATTAGCTGCGCCCATCACGCGACTCAAGAGCGACTTCGTGAACGGCGTGACCCACATGCCCATCACGTTTACGCAGCGCCACGGCTAACACGCTGCCCGACCTCATTCACGGGTCGACGCGTGATGCCACCTCTACGCCAAGCGCTGCGAGCAACAACGAAGCAAACGCTGGCTCTTGCTCGGCGTCGATAGCGATGGGCATCAAGCTCATCGCGCCTCGCAACCCATCGAGCGTTGAGCCATGCAACTGGCCGCGCTCAACGGAGATCTTCGAAACATCGGCGTCAGCAAGATCGCAGTCCCACCACGCCACTCCCTTGAACGCCGCCGAATTGAATTCGGCCCCGACCAGTCGACACTGCTCGAAACGAATGAACTCGCCTTGCGCATGACGCATGTTGACGCCATCCATTCGGCAGTCGATGAAGCGCACATCACGCATTCGCGCCTGCGAGAGACGCGCCCCCGAGAGTTTGCATTCGCGAAACTCAACGCGCGTGAGCGCGACGCCATCGAGATCTGCGCCAGACATATCACAGCCATGGATGACCGTGTCGACAAATCGAGAGCTGGCCAGTGGCGCCGCCACCAACGATGCGCGCTCGATGCGCCCGTTCGACATTTGCAACACATCGTCGAACTCGTGATGCAGTTGGCCGGTCAACACCACGCCTTCGCCAACTTCGCCATGCACGAGCGCGTCGAGTTCTATTCGCTCAAGCGCATCGCGCACCCTGGGCGCTGCGGGTCGATCGCTACGCGCCATGCTGCGACGGTAGTCAATGAGGCGCGCGTAAAAGGACTTTTGTCATCTTGCGTCGGACCAACCACGGGTGAAGAATGCTGAAACGTTCGGGTCAACAGCGACTCCGCCGTATCACACCCAGAGAGGTTCCCCAACACAGAAATAGAGGTCATTTCATGTATCTGTTCAACCGCTCCCGCGTTGCCCATCCGGCACACGCAAGCGCCGCACTGTCATTCGCCGCCGAGATCGCTGTGAAAGCGAGCACATTGAGCGGCACCGAAATCAACGCTTGGTACGCGGTGATGTCTCCAGCGTCGGGAGCAATCGTGTGGACCGCGTGGTTTGAGTGCCTCGCCGATTGGGAAGTAGCGGCCGAAAAGCTTGCTGCTGACCCGGCCTACAACCACATGGTCGAGATGTCCGATAGCTATTTCACCGGACCTGTCACCGATGGCATGGCAACCATCGTGTCTCCGTTTCCGACAGTCACTGAGCGGGCCGAGTACGTAACCATTGTCAGCACCGTTGCCGCCAACGGACACATCGCTGAGGCCGCTGAGCACGGGCTCGCGATTGCGGCGACAGCGTCTCGAATAGAAGGGCTCACGACGATGTTTGCGATGAATGTCACCGGCCCATACGGCGGAGTGTCATGGATGACCGGAGCGCCAAGTATCGGAGCGATGGACAAGTCGCTTGCGGCCATCAACAGCAGCGCCGAGTTCGCCACACTCGTCGACTCGGGCGGCCACCTATACCAAGGGCAGGCGACACAGACCACCTACCGCAGGCTCATCTAGAGCGTTGCTCCCGTGAGGGGGATGCCCCAAGGTCGCGGCGTGGCACCCCCTCGATCTGAATGCTGGCAAACTGATCGGGTGAACAGTCGCCCGAATAGATTCGCGGCGTTCAACAACCGAAACTTCCGGCTCTACTTCATCGGCCAAACGATCTCAACCATTGGATCGTGGACTCAATCTCTCGCCGTCATCTGGCTTGTTCTCGAGATCACCAACCGCAGCGATCGACTCGGCCTCGCCATGGCACTGCAGTTCTTGCCAATGCTCGTACTCGGAGCACCTGCAGGAGTACTCGCCGACAAGTTCGATAACCGGCGGCTGCTCATTGTCACATCAGCGGCGTCGGGCCTGGTCGCCTTGATATTCGGAATCGTGGTGGCAACAGGGCACATCACTATCTGGTGGATCTACATCCTGACCCTGCTGCTGGGCCTTGCGCTGGCTACCGAACGGCCGGCGATGCAGGCCATTCTGTATCAACTCGTCGGACCCAAACTGCTGCCCAGCGCAGTGGCCACGAACAGCACGATCAACTCAGTGTCGCGACTCATCGGACCAGCATTGGCCGGCGGGCTCATCGCCACGGTTGGCGTGAAGACGTGCTTCTACGTCAACGCTGCCACGTACCTCGTGGTGATTGCTGCATTGATCGCGCTGCGGTCGAGCGAGTTCACTGCGCGACCCCTTATCGAAGGTACCAAAGGTCGACTACGCGAGGGGTTTGCGTATGTGCGGGCCAATCCAAACGTGGCCCGTCCGTTGCTCGTGATGACCATTGTCGGCATAGCCGCCTACAACTTTCAGACCACATTCCCAGCGATGGTTCGCTTCGGATTCCACCGCGGCGCAGGGGGCGTAGGCACGGCAATGAGCGTGAGCGCGATTGGCTCCATTATCGGTGGCATCTACATCGCTGGGATCAAACCGCATCCGCGAAAGACGTTGGCCATCACATTGTTGGGGTTCGGCGCCTCGCTGTTTGCACTGTCTATTACCCCGGGCTTCTGGCCGTTCGTTGGCATGACCATCGTGTTGGGGTTCGCTTCGGCGTCGTTCCAATCGGTGAACACCGTGGTGTTGCAACAGGCCACAGAACCATCGATGCAGGGCCGGGTGATGGCGCTTCACCAGATGGCGTGGTTTGGCAGCACACCAATCGGTTCTGTGCTTATGGGTTGGATCATTCAGATCTCGTCGCCGCGCGTGCCGTTCGCTCTGGCCGGAGCCGCTGCGCTGATGTGCGCAGTGGCCGTTCTCAGCCGCCCAAACAGTGAGGACATTGCCTCTATCGAGACGGTGGACATAGGTCTACTCTGAGGACATCTGGAGGTGATCCTCGTGCGACTGAGGTTCCTTGCGTTGATGGCCCTGACAGCGTCCTTGGGCGCCGCAGGGAGTTGCGGCAGCGGCGGCGAGGTGCTCGTGAACGCCACCATTCGCAAAGCCGCCGAGTCATTCACCGCAACACCTACCGCTCTTGAATCGGCCGACAACCTCTCTGCGCTGGTTACTTATCTGAGCGATCACGGCATCCCGTGCGACCGCGTAGACATTGAGAACGAAGGTGCAACCGCGGTTCCAAACGGACCCTTTGTGATCGCGATGTGTTACCGAAGCCAGGGTCTGCACACCTTGGATCTATCGCTGTACCGCTCGGCGCAAGACCGAGCGATCAAGCGATCACGCACTGTGCTTGTGGCGTGCGCACAGTCACCAGAGAACGAAGCGCTCAGTGGTTTGACGATGACGATTGCTGAAGGCGACAACTTCGATATCCGCGCCGCTGAGAGCCAGATGTCAACACCCGAATCGTTGGCTGCGCTCAACGCGGAGACAGAAACTGTGGCAACTCAGGCGCGACTGCGGATAGGGAAGCTCACCTTTGAGTGCGGGAGTTGAGCCGCAGCTGAGACGCAAACGAGACGCTCGGCGTCAGATGATCCCGTCCCACAACGCCAGTTCGTCAGCGCGGGGATTGGTAGCCACTGAACACAACTCGTTGAACAACAATGTCGACCGATCGTTAGTGGTGTAGCGGGGCCATGCGGGGAGACCGTTGTGGGCGGGATCGCCGTGGGTGATGAAGTTGGTCCACGCCGTATGCATTGCATCGGCGAGCGACTGAGGCGCATGTGAGCCCATAAACGTTGTGGCCAATTCACTGTCGAGAGTGTTGAACACATACGCCAACTCGAGTGCATGACATGCACCAAACGCACCATCCAACACCGGCGTCTGCCAATCGAAGCGGTACATCCAAACATTGGGGTTATGCGCCAACTGAGCGTCGGCCAAACGCACCGCAGGCACGCGGAACATGCTGTCGGTTTGCGCTGCCGCCACAATCTCATGCGGTGCGGCGGTGGCCCGAGCGGAACGATATTGATCAAGCGCTGCAGCCCCGGCGGTTGGACTTCCAAACACGCCAGTCATGGTCATCTCGACAAGTTCTTCGCTGAACATGTCCTTCATCGCGACCACAAACACCAAGCACTCTTCCATCGTGGTTCCGGCGAGCACGGCCACGTTGGCCGCTGAGCCAGCAGCGATTGCCTCAATGGGACGCACCGGAAGCACAGCCGTACCAAACGTGGGCTGGAACGCCATTCCCGATGCAGCGGCCTCGCCGAACTTG
>JAPKZR010000165.1 GCA_026393695.1 Actinomycetota bacterium | reverse complement strand
TGTTGTCCCACCATGTGCCGCCGACTTCGCTGTTCTTCTCGAGGATGACGAACTCGACGCCGGCTTGCTGCAAGCGGTGTGCGGCAAGCAAACCCGACATACCTGCGCCGATGATGGCGACGGCGAAATTGGCGTTGGGTGCGATGGTGCTGGCTTGCCATTGTGGGGCGCGCAGGTCGTGACCGTCGATGCTGAGTTCTTCGCGAAGCAAGGGGATGTAGGCGTCGGTGGTTTCGCCGCTTGTGGCGTATGACATCAGCGTGCGGAGTTCATCGTGCGATGGCGCGGGCGCTGGCACGCAACCTCCGTCACGGAATCTGATCAGAGCCTCGAGCGCGAGTTGTCGGGCTTCGTCGAGTTGCTCAGGCGTGAGCCCGGCTTGTGGCTCGTTGGACAGCATTGCAAGGTGGGCCAAGCTCGGGCGCAGCAACGACATGTCGCCGAGCACGTGCGCCAGCGCTGGAAGCAACGACGGAATGTCGGCATCGAGCAGTGCGGCGCGAATGAAATCGTCGGTTTCGGTGATGGGCGTGATCTGACTCGTCGCTGACAACGCGGCCTCCTGTGTATTGCCTGCGCTTACCGTAGGTCTCCGGCTTCGGCCAAAGGCAGTCGAGGCGTGAGGTCGGCGAACGCCACGACCCGCGTTGCAAGCACTGCTGCTTCGTCTCGGTCGTGGGTGACGACCAACGCCGTTGTTGCTGTGGCGCGCAGGAGTTGATGCAGATCGCGCGCCAACTGGTCGTGCAACTCGCGGTCGAGGCCGGTGAGCGGTTCGTCGAGCAACACAATGCGTGGTGATGGGGCAAGCGTGCGGGCGAGCGCAACGCGCTTTGCTTCGCCACCAGACAGGTCGGTAACTCGCCGCCGTTCGAAGCCAGACATGCCGATGAGTTCGAGTAATTCAGTGACGCGCTCAGAGCGTCGCTGCGAGTTCCAGCGACGCATGCGCAGACCGAACTCGATGTTCTGCGCGACGGTTCGATGCGGAAAGAGTTGCTCGTTTTGGAACACCATACCGATGTCGCGCCGATGTGTAGGCACCGCTGTGATGTCTACGTTGTCGAGCAAGATGCGACCCTCATCTGGATCAAGCAGACCGGCGATCACCTTGAGCAATGTGCTCTTGCCCGAGCCCGATGGACCAAGCAGCGCCACAATCTCGCCGTCGGCCACGGTCAGCGAGGCCTGAGTAAACAGCACGCGCTGCGCGAACCGCATGGTGAGTTGACGAACCTCAAGCACGGCGATCAACTCTGTTGCTCGTGGTCTCGATCGCCGCAACGATCACAAAGGTCAGCGCTGCGAGCACGGTGGCAAGCACGTAACCCTGCGCGTGTAGCAGGGAAGCGGGACTGTTGAGAAGCCGTTCGATTGCGATGGGCAGAGTCTCGCGCCCTTGGCGGGTGAGGAAGCTCGTTGCACCAAACTCCCCAAGCGAAATTGCCATCGCGAAGCCTGCGGCAGTGGCGAGTGGGCGAGCGATGAGACGAACTTCTACCTCGCGCCATGCTCTCAGGGGCGATGCACCCAACGTGGATGCTGCGTCGCGCAGTGCAGCGTCGACCGATCGCAACACAGGTAACACCACGCGCACAACGAAGGGGGTGGCCACCAACGCGTGACCGAGGGGAATCATCAGCGGCGATGCCCGCCAGTCGAGTCGGCCGGAATCAAAAGCGACCAGCAGACCGAAGCCGATGGTGACGGCGCTTGTTCCGAGCGGAAGCATCAGCGCAATATCGAGTACGCGGCCACGCCTTCCGAGCGCAGCGATTGCGAGTGACGCGGTTGTGCCGATCACCAAACTGATGGCGGTTGCAATCACGGCAAACCGTAACGAAGTGCCAAG
>JAPKZR010000291.1 GCA_026393695.1 Actinomycetota bacterium | reverse complement strand
TGCAGACAACGATGCATCGCGGTTACGTGCGGCGAGGTTACGAACAACTTCGGCCACCTGATACACGTCGCCGCTCTTGAGCTTTTCCTGGTGGTTCTTAAAGCGACGGCTCCAGTTGCTGGGCACGCGTGGGTCGGCCTTGGCCAACACCGACACAAGGTCTTCGAGTTCGTCAGGAGACACCGGAGGACGCACACCCACATCGGCAGCGCGCGCAACAGGAACCGACAAAGTCATCTCATTGATGATGGTGCGCAGGATCAGGTACTCCTGAGTCTCGCCAAAGGCGACGACCTTTTTGGTGCCCTGGACCAGACATGCCCCGTGCTGGGGGTAGATGACCGTGTCGCCCTTTTTGAACTTCACTCGATATACCTCACAGATCTCGTTGTGGTGAGAGCCACAAACCCTC
This sequence comes from Actinomycetota bacterium, assembly GCA_026393695.1. Taxonomy (GTDB): domain Bacteria; phylum Actinomycetota; class Acidimicrobiia; order Acidimicrobiales; family Ilumatobacteraceae; genus WLMZ01. The sequence goes on along the minus strand of JAPKZR010000291.1, from coordinate 21,012 downwards.
GCGGCGAACAAAAGCCCTGCCAACGACGTCTCAAGGGTAAGGGTTTCTCATCGGTATTCCTCGCGCCAAAGGTCCCGAGGATGGCCCAATCGGGCTACGCAGACGGCGAATTCGGCTGCAGGGCCAGCGGCAGCGCCTGCACCAAGGCCCGAAAGGCCCGACCTCGGTGTGAGATCTGGTTCTTGTCGTCTTCGGTCATCTCGCTGAACGTGCGCCCATCGCTATCGGCGGGGATGAACAACGAGTCGTAGCCAAAGCCGCGTTCACCCCGTTCGGTCTCGGCAATCGACCCTTCGCACACGCCTTCAACCGCTAACTCGCGGCCATCAGGCCACACCACCATCGCTACGGTCTTGAAGCGCGCTGTGCGCCCCGAAGCGGGCACGCCCTGCAACACCTGCAACATCTTGATTCGGTTGTCGGCGTAGCTGCAGCCCACGCCTGCGAAGTAGGCCGTGTGCACGCCGGGGGCGCCATCGAGCGCATCGACCTCGAGACCAGTGTCGTCGCTGAGGGCCGGCTGACCGGTTGCAGCACAGATAGCCGATGCCTTGAGCCGGGCATTGCCCACCAACGTGGTTGCATCTTCGACCACTTCGCCAACGCTCGATGGCCGCGGCAAGAGGTGCACGAGACCGTCGAGTAACGACGCAATCTCGGCCACCTTGTCGGGGTTCGCCGACGCGCAAACGAACTGTTGAAGCGCCATCACCGAATCAGTTTCGTCTCGCGGATTCAGCGACCGAGCGAACGCTGCGACGGAGGCGACGCGATCATTTCGGCCTGCAACGCGATGATCTCCGCCAGACCCTCGCCAGCGAGACCAAGCAGCGCATCGAGCTCGCTACGGCTGAACGGGGCACCTTCGGCGGTGCCCTGCACCTCGACGAACTGTGGCTCTTGGGCCAGACCGCCAAGCGTGGCGATGCGCTGCAGCATGACAACGTTCATGTCCACTTCGGCGCGGCTGTCTTCGATGTACGGCAGGTCGAGAACCGGCACACCATTCACCACCCCAACACTGATGGCACCGCAAAATGAATGCAGCGGCTGAGCGCTGATTGCCTTGTTCTGCACCAAGCGGGTGAGGGCATCGTGCAGCGCCAGATAGCCGCCGCAGATGCTGGCCGTGCGCGTGCCGCCATCGGCCTGCAGCACATCGCAGTCGACCACAACTTGACGCTCGCCGAGCAGGCGCATATCGCAGGCCGCGCGCAGTGAACGACCGATCAAGCGCTGAATCTCTACCGTACGACCGCTCTGCTTGCCCTTGGCCGCTTCACGATCGACGCGCTCTGGGGACGAACCCGGCAGCATCGAGTACTCGGCTGTGACCCAGCCCTTGCCCTTGCCCTTCATCCAGCGCGGCACGTCTTCATCAATGCTCGCCGTACACAACACACGGGTGCGACCAAAGCTCACCAACACGCTGCCCGCAGCCATGTCGGTGTAATCGCGCTCGAACGTGATCGGGCGAAGTTCATTGGGCTGACGACCGTCGGGACGGGCCATGGTGGCTCCTTGTATTTCGGCGAGAAGGTATCTCGGTGAGAGGTTGCGGTGCTTCAGTGAACCTGAGGCGGGACCGAAGTGTCGATACCGGCACGAAGATCTTGTGGGACCCAAGCGCCTGCATGGGCGAGTTCGGGACCGAGCAACCGTCGGCCAAGATCGGCAAACCAACCAATGTCACCGCTCGACAGGAACTGATGCTCGGCGACGATGTTGGTGCCAGTACGCAACAAGCCAAGCTCGCCGAGTTCTCGTCGAGCGGCAAACGCCGTTTCGTCGGCACTGCTGACCAAGGTGACCGCGGGTCCCATGGTTTGACCAATGACACGCGCGAGATACGGGTAGTGCGTGCAACCGAGCAGCAACGTATCGACCCCTGCCGCCTTTACCGGAGCGAGCAAGCGGTCGGCCAGAATGGCAATCTCGTCGCCGCTGGTCTGACCACGCTCGACGAACTCAACAAAGCCTGGACACGGCGCAGCAGTGAGCACCACTGCAGCTTTGGTGCTCGCAACGGCACGGTCATACGCGCCAGACATCACAGTGCCAACGGTGCCGATGACTCCAACGCGTCCGCTACGAGTGGCTGCCACAAGGGCGCGCGCACCCGGTTCGATCACCCCGATCACGGGCACCGGCATCTCAGCAACAAGTTCGTCGAGAGCCGCCGCTGCTGCGGTGTTGCAGGCAACGATGATGGCCTTCGCGTTGAAGTCGTTGACCAAACTCCACGCGAGTTCGCGAGCAAATGCGCGCACCTCGGCCTGGGGCCTTGAGCCGTAGGGGTACCTACCGGTATCGCCGATGTACACGAGGTCTTCGTTGGGCAACAGGTCGATGACGGCACGCGCCACGGTGAGCCCGCCAAAACCTGAGTCGAACATGCCAATAGGACGATCCATAAACGTTGCTCAGGCTACGCGTGATTACGGCGATGCGAGTGGCACCCACGTATCCTTCGTAGCTGTGCTCACCGCCACGTTGCTCGCTCTGACCGCGGCCGTGTTGCACGCCGCATGGAACTTGGCTGTGAAGCAAACAGTTCACGAGCGTTTCGTTGCCTTGTGGGCTCAGTTCATCTTCGGTGGCCTGTTCGCTGTAGTGGGCCTTGTGGTTGCCGGCGGCATGACATCGCAGGGCTGGATCTGGGCAGTGCTGTCGGGCTGCGTGCACCTGCCGTATCTCATCTTGCTGGCCCGAGCGTATGGCCACGGCGACTTCTCGCAGGTGTATCCAATCGCACGAGGCGGCGGCGCGTTCTTGTCGGCCATCGGCGGCATTGTGTTACTCAACGACCCCGCCAAAGCATGGACCATTGCCGCAATCGCGATCATCGCCGTGGGACTCGGCCTACTCGCGGGCACATGGCGCGGCCCAGCAGTGCTCACCGCCATTGGAGTGGCCACCACCATCTGCGCCTACACACTGTTTGATAGCAAAGGGTCACGTTCAACCGACAAGGTTGGCTACGCGTTCGCGTCGGGGATGATGACAGCCACAACAGCCTCGATCTACGGCATCGCTACGCATCGGGTCGCACGCCTGCGCGCCGCGCTGCGGGCCGATTGGAAACGCTTTGCACTCGCCGGCTTTGCATCGCTGCTCACCTACACATTGGTGCTCATCGCTGTGCGCTACGCGTCGGTGGGCTACGTCACAGCGCTGCGCGAATCAAGCGTGGTGCTGGCCGCGCTCATTGGGTGGCGCATGCTCGGCGAAGGCGACGTGCGAAGGAGAGTAAGCGCCAGTGGCGTGGTGCTCTCGGGGCTCGTGCTGCTCGTGACGCTGGGCCGCTAGCTCGACGCGGTGAGCACGGCTCGGGCGTTTTCGATGTCTTGCTTGAGCTGCGTAATGAGCGCATCGATGCCGTCGAACTTGCGCTCGCTGCGCAAGAAATGGGTGAACTGAACACGGGCAGCTTCTGTGTAAAGGTCGCCGGCGAAGTCGATGAGGTGAGCCTCGAGCAGCGAGTGATCGGCGTGCTCGAAGAACGTAGGACGACGACCGAGGTTGATCGCGCACGGATGCGTGACACCGTCGGGCCGCTGATACCAACCGGCATAGACGCCATCGGCCGGAACACACAACTGGTTCGACACCTCGACGTTGGCCGTGGGAAATCCGAGTTGACGACCGCGCTGATCGCCCTTCACTACCGGACCACGAGCCTCGAACGCGTGGCCAAGCATCTGTGCGGCAAGCTCCACCTGACCGCCAGCGAGCGCACGACGAATTGCTGTCGAGCTGATTGGCTCGTCGACGCCGTCGGTGCGAGGCACGAGCTCGCGAGGCTGAACATCGAAATCATGAATCGCGCCAAGCTCTCGGAGCAACGCCACGTTGCCCGACCGGTGCCGACCGAAATGGAAATCGGACCCGACCACAACGGTGCGCGTGGCCAAGCATTTCACCAACACGCGCTCGACGAAATCGGTGGCGCTCTCGAACGACTGCTGTTCGTCGAAACGCACCAGCACCGTGGCGTCGACGCCGGTGGCCTCGAGCAGCTCAAGCTTCTGGTCGAGATCGGTGAGCAGCTTCGGGGCAGACTCGGGCCGCACAACGCTCGCCGGGTGACGATCGAAAGTAACAACCACTGAGCGACAACCGAGATCGTTCGCAAGACGCTTCACATCGGACACCACCGCTTGGTGGCCGCGATGCACGCCGTCGTAGGCACCAATGGTGATCACCGAGCGCTGCTCAGGCCAAGGTGATTTCGAGAGATCAGTGATCACTTGCACGACACGCGACGCTAGCTGGATTGGGCAGCGGCAGCACCAACGAGCACCACAACTGGCTTGGCTTCAGTGACCCGAAATCGTTCGTATACGGCGAGCAGTTCGCCATCGGCGGCATAGATGGCCCACGGGCCATCACCCTCCCACGCAGGCAGCAGTCGCCCAAAACCGATGTCCGCCGCAATCGCTGCATCTACCGTGAAGCTGGGCAAGTGCGCAACTGCCGTAGCCACGGGAAGCAGGGTGGCCTGGTCGGGCGGTTGGGCCTGATCGAGCGTGAACCTGCCAACACGAGTGCGACGCAGATTGCGCAAATGCGCGCCACCACCGAGCAGCCGACCGAGATCGTCGGCCAAGCTGCGAATGTACGTGCCCGACGAGCAATCAACCGTGGCCCGAAACACCAGCGGATCGTCGGTGGCTTCAAGCTCGAACCGACTCACTGTGGATGGCCGCGCTGCACGCTCGACCTCGATGCCCTCGCGGGCCAACTCGTGCAAGCGGCGTCCGTCAATTTTGAGCGCCGACACCATCGGCGGAACCTGCAAGATGTCGCCGGTGAGATGCTCGGCAGCCACGGCCTGCGCCTGCGCCAAGGTGACACTGCTCATGTCGAACGTGGCCAACACGTCGCCAGCCGAATCAAGTGTCGAGGTGGAACTGCCCAACACGATCTCACCCACATACGACTTGTCGGCGCCACTCAGGAACCGCATCAAGCGTGTGGCATTGCCAACAGCAACCACCAACACACCAGTGGCATCGGGGTCCAGCGTGCCTGCGTGGCCAATGCGCTTTTCACCAAAATGTCGACGCAGTTGATTGACCACATCGTGGCTCGTGACGCCCGCAGGCTTATCGATCACCGTCATGCCGTGGACGGTGGGGGGTCTACGCCTCGCCATTGGTAGATGCGTCGTCGTCAGCCGTTTCGTCGTCGGCCGTTTCGTCGGCAACTGCATCGTGCATTGCCGGACTGGGGTTCTCACGCAGAATGCGATCGATGCGCTCGGCCGCACGAATCACTTCGTCGGGGCGGAACTCAAGAATCGGGGTCTTCTTCGAGCGAATCTGACGGGCCACGGTGCTCTGCAAACGCGCACGATAGCGAGTGAGACACTCGAGGATTTCGGCGTCGCCCTGCTCGCCACGAAGCGAGTCGAAGAACACAATCGCGCGGTTCATCTCGGCATCGACATCGATAGACGTGATGGTCACCAGATCTAATGCTTCGTCGTCGATTTCAACCAGGGCTTCGGCGATGACCTGACGCAGCGACTGGTTGAGGCGGGCCTCGCGTGGATAGCGATGTTGGCTGGGGGCCGCAGCCCGTTTGCGAGTCGGCTTACTCATCGTTGCCACGTCCGTTCATTATGAGAAGTCAAGTGCTGCCCGGTTCGAACGCTTCAGTTCGGACAAACCAGACGTAGTGGCAAGCACCTCAATGGCATCCCACAGACGCAATGCATCGTCGCCGCGCGGGGTCTTTGAGATGACCGGCCCGAAGAAGCTCGACGAGCTCTCTGAGTCGGGGTTGAAGGTGATGATGGGTGTGCCCACGTCTTTACCAGTGCGCTCGAGCGCTAACGCCGTATCGGCGCGGATGTATGCATCGTGCGAATCGTCGACTGCCGCGCTGGCGAGCGACACATCGCAGTTCGCCTCGGCCAACGCCCAAGCGAGGAACGCCTCAGGGTCGGCGGTGATTTCGGCCCGACGCTGATCGACGTGAATTGCGGTACCGAGCACGGTGTACAACCGCGACACAGCATCGTTGTCGTGATGCAGACGCACGGCATCAGCCACGCGCAACGACATCATTCCGGCCATGTGAGCAGCCCGATAACCCTCGGTGTACCACTCGGCGGTTTGCTTCTCATTGAGCACCGAAAGCGCGATGAAACGCCAACGGACTTCGTAGCCACGAAGCGCTTGTACCTCGGCAACCCATCGCGAGGTCACCCACGCGAACGGGCACACTGGGTCGAAGAAGAACTCAAGATCAGCCATAGCGTGCAACCCTACCGAGGGTCAGCGCAAGGCTTGCTATGTGCGCGGGATTTCGCGCTCTTCGAATGTCTCGATGAGGTCGCCAGGCTTGAGGTCTTGGAAGTCGCTGAGTCCGATACCGCACTCAAAGCCTTCACGTACCTCACGTGCATCTTCCTTGAAGCGCTTCAGCGATGTGATGCTGCCCTTCCAGATGATGACACCATCGCGCAAGAAGCGCACCTTGGTTCCACGCGTGATCGAACCTGACCGCACGTAACAACCGGCGATGCCACCGATGCGAGGAACACGGAACACTTCGCGCACCTCGGCCTCGCCGGTGACCACTTCTTCGAACTCGGGAGCCAACATGCCGACCATCGCCCGCTCGATGTCTTCGAGCAGTTTGTAGATGATTTCGTAGGTACGAATCTCGACATGCTCGCTGGCCGCGAGATCGCGAGCCTTGCGGTCGGGACGCACGTTGAAGCCGATGAGCGTGGCGTTGGTAGCCGCTGCAAGGGTGATGTCGTTTTCGGTGATACCGCCAACGGCGCGATGCACGAATGCGAGCTTGACCGTCTCACGTTCGAGACGACGGAGGCTCTCGGTGACTGCTTCGAGCGAACCGTGCACGTCGGCCTTGAGTACCAAGTTCAGGGTGGCCACTTCGCCTGCCTGAATCTGGTTGAAGATGTCCTCAAGCTTTACGCCGCGCTGCACGCGAGCATCGCCGCGCTGGCTGGTGAGGCGTGAGCGCTGCTCGCGAGCCTCGGCCACCAAGCGGGCGGTCTTTTCGTTCGAGGCAGCACGGAATTCGTCGCCAGCGTTTGGCACGGCCGACAGACCCAACACCTGCACGGGCGTTGATGGCCCGGCCTGCTTGATCTGCTCGCCCTTGTCGTTGATGATGGCGCGAACCTTGCCCCATGCAGCTCCGGCCACGATGGGATCGCCCACCTTGAGGGTGCCCTTGTCGACCAAGATCGTGGCAACAGGGCCACGACCGGTGTCGAGGTTGGCTTCGAGCACGATGCCCTTAGCGCGACCGGTTGGGTTGGCGGTGAGCTCTTCGAGTTCGGCCACTGCGACCAACTGCTCGAGCAGGTCGTCGACGCCCAGGTTCTGGTTGGCGGCCATCTCAACAACGATGGTGTCGCCACCCCACGACTCGGGAACGAGTTCGTGTTCGGCCAGCTGCGCCAACACGCGCTGCGGATCGGCGTTGTCTTTGTCGACCTTGTTCAAGGCAACGACGATTGGAACGTCGGCAGCCTTGGCGTGGTTGATGGCCTCAATGGTCTGTGGCATAACACCGTCGTCGGCGGCAACCATGAGCACCACGATGTCGGTCACCTGAGCACCGCGGGCACGCATCTTCGAGAAGGCCGCGTGACCAGGGGTGTCAATAAACGTGATCTCGTGGCCGCCATCGGTGATCACCTTGTAGGCGCCGATGTGCTGGGTGATGCCACCGGCTTCGCCCGACACCACGTTTGCGTGACGGATCTTGTCGAGCAACGTGGTCTTGCCGTGGTCGACGTGGCCCATCACGGTGATGACAGGGGCACGAGGAGCCTGCAAGGTCTCGTCGTCGTCGTCGCTGTCGTCGAACAGCGCCTGGAGTTCCATTTCTTCTTGCTGGCCGGCGTCGACCAACAACAGATCGGCGCCAACCTCGAGCGCGAAGAGCTCCATCTGCTCGTCGGCGAGGGTCATTGTTGCGGTGATCATTTCACCGTTGTTCAACAAGAACCGAACGACGTCGGCAGCGGTGCGGTTCAGCTTGGGAGCGAACTCCTGAGCCGACACGCCACGCTCGACGATGATGGTGCCATCTGGAACTGGAGCATCGCTCGAGGTGTAGTTACCGGTGAGCTGCGGCTGCAACTCGTTGAAGTCACGACGACGACGACGGCTCTTGCTCTTGCGTGGGGCGCGACGTTGGCCGCTTGGGCGTGGGCCGTTGTTGCCGCCGGGGCCACCGCCACCGGGACCACCAGGACCACCAGGACCGCCGCCGGGACCTGTGCGTGGCGTGAAGCCGCCGCCAGGACGAGCACCACCAGGACCACCAGGGCCACCGGTACGTGGCGCGAAGCCACCAGGACGAGCGCCGCCGGGACCACCAGGGCCGCCTGGGCGTGGCGCGAAGCCACCAGGACGAGCGCCACCAGGACCACCAGGGCCACCGGCACCGCCGGGACGAGGCGAGAACGTGTTGCCACCAGCGCGACCTGCAGGAGCACCGGCGCCGGGACGAGCGCTACCTGGAGGAGGTGGGATTGGACGGCCAGACGCCGACATCGGCCGTGCGCTGCCAGGAGGCGGAGGAATTGGGCGACCCGTTGGCGATGTGGGCCGTGGTGGAGGCGTTGCGCCGGGGGCACCAGGAGCGCTGGGAGCGGCGCCGGGCGCACGAGTAGGGGGCATACCTGGTGGCAATGTGGCCGCTGGACGATCAGCTTGGGGAGGCAATGGACGTGCAGCCACGCCCGATGATGGGCGAGGCGCTTCGGCCGAACGACCGCTCGAGATGAAACGGCTCTCGGTCTCGGGGGCCGCAGGAGCTGGAGCTGGAGCTGGGGCTGGCGCTGCAGCGGGTGCTGCGGCTGGCTCGGTTGCGGCTGGCGCCGGTGCTGCGGCAGGCGTGGGCGCTGGCGTTGGCTCGGCCGCCACTGGCGCCGGAGCGGGCGCTGGGGCTGGAGCTGGCGGCGCAACAGGGGCTGGGGCTGGAGCTGGAGCAACTGCCGCAGGAGGTGGAGTTGGAGCAACGCGCGCTTCGACAATTGCGGGTGCAGCGACGGGAGCGACTGGAGCTGCTGGCGCCTCGGCAACTGGAGCAGCTGCCGGTGCTGGCTCATCGAGCTCGGCGCGAGGCGCGGCAGCCTTCTTCGCAACTGCCTTCTTCACGGGGGTGGCCGCATCGCTGGCCGCAGCGGCATCGCTGCCTGGCTCGGCTGACGGCGCATCGACCTTCGCGGCCGCGGCCTTCTTGGCTGCCGTCTGCTTGACGGGCTTGATCTCTTCGGGCTGTTCAGGACGAGTGAGTCCGTCACGCTCGGCGCGGCGACGGATTCGGTCCGCCTGCTGCTCGATAATGGTAGAGGAATGGGTTTTCGCTCCGACGCCGAGGGCGTTGGAGAGGTCCATAATCTCTGCGTTGGTCATCCCGAGCTCTTTGGCGAGCTCGTGCATCCGCGTGTTCTTCGACAAGACCTGTACAGCCTTTCGTGGTGTTGCGTTGAACCGGCAGACCGGCCAACGTGTCGTTAGTTGTTCATGTTCGCCATCATCGCTTCGTAGGCGAATCGGAGTTCTTCATAGTCCGCAGATGCGACCGGACGTTTCCACGCCCGCTCGAATCCACGTCGTTTCATTGCTTGTTGCACACATGCAACCTTGCCCACGCACAACCATGCCCCACGGCCAGGAGCCGTGCGACTGATGAGGGGAGCCCCATCAGAGTTGAGCGCACAACGCACCAGTGCCGACTGGGGCCGCATTGAGCGGCACCCGACACAGGTACGAACAGGCTCGGTAGTGCTACATGTCTGCGACATCACCTTCAGCCTCCGTGGTCGTTGGTGATTCGATTTCGGTGTCGGCAACTTCGGCGTCAGCTTCGATCTCAGTCTCAACTTCGGCGTCGGCCACTACTTCGGCGACAGCTTCGGTCTCGGCGTCAGCTTCGGCGCCGCCCTGCTCCCACTCGTCGGCGCTAACGACAGTGCCGTCGGCGTTGTGCCATTCCATCTTGCCGGTGGTCGAGTTCTCGACCCATTCGCCCTCGGCGTAATCCTCGGCGTCACCTTGGTCGATCGGCTGGCTCTCGCCACGAATGTCGATGCGCACGCCGGTGAGACGAGCGGCAAGGCGGGCGTTCTGACCCTCTTTGCCGATGGCCAGCGACAGCTGCTGATCGGGCACGATGACATCGGCCTGAGTGCCGTCTTCGCTGACGATCACGTGGGTGACCCGTGCTGGCGACAGCGCCTTGGCGATGAAGTCGGGGAAGTCTTCGCTGAACGGAACGATGTCGATCTTCTCGCCGCGCAACTCGTTGACCACCATGCGAACGCGGCCACCACGGGCACCAACACAGGCGCCCACTGGGTCGACGTTGGGGTCGTTGCTCCACACCGCGATCTTGGTGCGATGGCCTGGCTCACGAGCACACGCCTTGATCTCGACGATGCCGTCGGCGATCTCGGGAACCTCGAGCTCGAACAAACGCTTGATGAGGCCTGGGTGCGTACGGCTGACCACGATCTGTGGGCCCTTCGCGGTCTTGCGAACCTCGACGATGTATGCCTTCACGCGGCCGCCTGGCTCGGGGCGCTCGAACGGCACTTGCTCGGCCTGTGGCAACAACGCCTCGACCCGACCGAGGTCGAGCAAGGTGTAGCGGCTGTCGGTCTGCTGAATAATGCCGGTGACGATGTCGCCTTCACGGTTCGCGTATTCCTCAAACTTGCGATCGCGCTCGGCCTCACGAATGCGCTGGTTCATCACCTGACGGAAGGTCTGCGCCGCGATACGGCCAAGCTCTCCAGCGTCGGGGGTGTCATCGCGCTCGTTGATCCAGTTGCCCTCTTCGTCGATGTCATACGCAATGAACTGCATATCCATCGTGTCGGGGTTGATGCGAACGTCGACCTCGGCGGCAGCGCCTGGCCGGCGCTTGTACGCCATTGCTAGTGCGTCAACGAGCACTTGCAGCAAAGCATCTACGGAGATGCCCTTGTCGTCTGCAAGCATCCGTACGGCTTCAGACATGTCGAGACCACTCATGCGGTCGCCTCCTCGTGTGCGATAGGGAAATCAACTTCGTCAGATGGACCAGGCGCCTCGGCTCCTGATCCAGCTGCAGATTTCGCCCCTTTGGCTGGGGACTTGGGTGCGCCTGATTTCTTCACCGGGGCTTTGCCCGGCTTGGGTGCAGCGGCCCAAACAAACACCGTGCGGGCACGGTCGATGATGGCCAATGGCACCACCCGTTCGGTGAGCGCTGCGTCGTCGAGACGAATGGTGGCGGTGGTTGCATCGGAGGCGATGAGCACACCTTGCAAGCGGCGGGCGCCCTCGAGCACTTCGCGCAGTCGAATGGCAACGATCTTGCCAATCTCGCGCTGAAAGTGGGCCGGAGTGCGCAATGTGCGCTCGAGACCGGGGCTCGACACCTCGAGGGTGTAGTTGCCAGAGATGGGATCATTGTGCTCGAACTCACGGTTGAGCAACCGGGTGATGAGCGCAAGCTTGTCGAGCGTGACGCCACCGTCGCTGCCGGGAGGAGTGTCGACGGTGATCTTGAGAATTCCGCCGTTGAACTCGAGGTCATACAGATCGAGTTGCAGGTCAGCCACCATGGGAGTGACGAGAGCAAGAATCTTTTCGTTCACTTGGGCAGCGGTCATGGGGTCACCTTCTCTCGGTTGTCGAATTGTTCTCGAATTGAGAAAAACTCATCTATATCGAAACAAAAGGCGTGGGTTTGCACCCACGCCTTGTGTCGTTGCGCGAACTTCGGGCGCTGCGAGTATATCGGGCAGATAGTCTCGTGATGCGCCCCTCACCATGCCAGCCAGCGGTCGGTTGCTGAGGCGCGAACTGGCAAAACGACCCAAAAAGGCAGTGAGGTTGAAGTGTTGCGAATGTCGACGTTGTTCTTACGGACATTGCGCGAGGACCCAGTAGACGCCGAGGTGGCGAGCCATCGCCTCTTGGTCCGCGGTGGATATATCCGCCGCGCCGCACCAGGCGGATACACCTGGCTGCCGTTGGGCTGGATCGTGTATCGCAACGTTGAGCGCATCGTTCGCGAAGAAATGGACGCTGCGGGCTTCCAAGAAGTGCATTTCCCGGCGATGCTCCCCCGCGAGCCGTTCGAAATCAGCAATCGCTGGACCGAATACGGCGACAACTTGTTTCGTCTCAAAGATCGCCGCGGCAACGACTTTCTGCTCGCGCCGACGCACGAAGAGATGTTCACCCTGCTGGTCAAAGACCTGTACAGCAGCTACAAAGACCTGCCGCTGCACATTTATCAGATCCAAACCAAGTACCGCGACGAAGCCCGTCCACGCGCTGGGCTGATGCGCACCCGCGAGTTTGTGATGAAGGACTCGTACAGCTTCGACATCGACGACGAAGGCCTGCAGCGCAGCTACGACCAGCATCGCGCCGCCTACATCACCACGTTCAACCGCCTCCATCTGCCCTTTGTCATTGTTTCGGCGATGAGCGGCGCAATGGGCGGCTCGGCCAGCGAAGAGTTTCTGGCCCCTATTGAGGTGGGCGAAGACACGTTTGTGCGCTGCACCGTGTGCGAATACGCGGCCAACACCGAAGCCGTGCAGGTTCGTGTGCCCGACGCAGTCTCCACCGAGGGCACGCCGGCAGCACTCGTTGCCGACACCCCCGACACCCCCACCATCCAGACCTTGGTCGATCTGCTCAACGCACAACCCGAACTGCGTCGCCCCGATCGCGACTGGACCGCTGCCGACACGCTCAAGAACGTGGTCGTCAAGCTCAAGCATCCCGACGGCACATTCACCGCGTTGGCTGTTGGCCTGCCCGGCGACCGAGAGGTCGACATCAAGCGCCTTGAGGCCCAGGTGGGACCTGCCGAAGTCGTGGCGTTCGAAGCCGAAGACTTCGCCAAGAACCCGTCACTCGTGAAGGGCTACATCGGCCCGAACTCGCTCGGCAGCGACAAGCCATCGGGCATTCCATACTTGGTCGATCCACGCGTGGTCGATGGGTCATCGTGGGTCACCGGCGCCGACGTTCACGGCAAGCACGTGCTCTATCTCACGATGGGCCGCGACTTCACCCCCGACGGCGTCATCGAAGCCGCCGAAGTTCACGGTGGCGATCCATGTCCAGGCTGCGGCAAAGATCTCGAGATCGCCCGCGGCGTTGAGATCGGGCACATCTTCCAGTTGGGCCGCAAGTACGCATCGGCACTTGGCCTCACCGTGCTCGACCACAACGGCAAGCAGGTCACGGTCACCATGGGTAGCTACGGCATCGGCGTATCACGCGCTGTTGCCGCCATTGCCGAAACCGTCGCCGACGAAAAGGGCTTGTGCTGGCCACGCGAGATCTCGCCCGCCGACGTGCACATTGTGATCACCGGCAAGCCCGCAGATCCGCAGGGTCCGGCTGCCGAACAGTTGGCCGCCGAACTCGAAGCCGCTGGCGCACGCGTGCTGCTCGACGATCGCAGTGGCGTGTCGCCAGGCATCAAGTTCAACGACGCCGAACTGCTGGGCGTGCCCACCATCGTTGTTGTGGGCAAGGGCTTGGCCAATGGCACGATCGAAGTGAAAGACCGCAAGTCGGGCGAGCGCGTCGATGTTGCCGTTGGCGACATCGTGGCTTACCTGCTCGACATCTGCGGCATCCGCCACTAACGCTTGCGCACCACTGCGTTTGTTGAAGACAATTGGTCGAGGGTCGACCAAAAGTCTTCAACAAACCGTTTGATGGCGGATTTTGGTGGCGCGGCGGATCTGCGTGGCGCGGCGGATCTGCCGGGTCTGCCTGACAGAGCCAGCCGATCAGCTGAAGCGGACGAGGCCCTGATCGAGCACGACGCGATCGCCAACTGATGTGGTGAACACTGCTTCGCCAGCACCGGTGACCCAGATATTGATGGTAAGCGCCTCACCAGGAATCACTGGCGATGCGAAACGACCCTCGACATGCTTGAAGCGTGCCGAATCGCCGCCGCACACCGAGTGCAACAACGCACGGCCGGTGAAGCCGTAGGTGCACAGACCGTGCAAGATCGGGCGATCAAAGCCACCCATGGCAGCGAACGATGGATCGCTGTGCAACGGGTTGCGGTCGCCGTTGAGGCGGTAGACCAAGGCTTGGTCGACCGAGGTCTGATACGTGACCGAGTGATCAGCGGTGCGCTCTGGTGGAACGTTTTGTGGACCACTTGGGCCACGGTCGCCGCCCCATCCGCCTTCGCCACGAATGAACAGCGATGCGCCGGTGGTGTACAACGGTGCGCCGTTGGCGTCGGTGGCCACGCTCTCGGTGACCACAACAGCGGCCTTGCCCTTGTCGTACATGGCGGCGATGCGACCAACAACAGTTGCGGTGCCCGACACGGGCAACGGCTGATGCAACGTGACCGACTGCGAACCGTGCACGAGCATCGCTGGGTTGAAGGTACCCATGCTCGAGAACGTGCTGCCAGCGCCGGGGATGACCACAGGGAACGTGGGCAGCGCCTGCTGAGGCGTGTCTTTGGTGTTTTCGGTGGTGTAGGCCAACTCGTTGGTGCCGGCGCCAACGCTGACGGCGTACAACAGCGCGTCTTTGCTGGTCCAACTCACGGTGGTGGGCTCGGAAACGGAACCGACGGCTTCAGGATTCAACGGCATAGCAAAACTCCTTGGTAGCTAAAACGGAATGGAAAACATCGGGGCAGCGCGAGCTACCCCCGGATCACTAGCGGCGTGGCTGTGGCCACGAACCCTCTTCGCCGTCCATACCGGCATTGCGGCGGGCACGGCTGATGAGGTCAGCGACGATGGGTCCAAGCTTGGTGGGATCTTCTTGTGGGGCAACGCGTGGGCCGCGGTGCCAGCCCTCGGCAATGGCCAATGTCTGGCCGCTGGCCTCGAACACATTGCCGGTGACGCCGGCTGATTCGGCCGAAGCGAGCCACGTGACGATGGGGGCAATCCAGCGAGGCGAACGCATCTCGCGCTCTTCGTCGGTCTCGGGTGCTGGCCCAAGGCCTTCGGTCATACGGGTGAGCGCTACTGGCGCAACGGCGTTGACGGTGACTCCGTAGCGAGCCAACTCGAGCGCAGCGATGTTGGTGAATGCAGCAATGCCAGCCTTCGCAGCGCCGTAGTTGGTCTGGCCTGGGTTGCCGTAGATACCGCTGACCGAGGTGGTGTTGATGATGCGGCCATCTACCGGCTTGCCGGCCTTGCTCTGCTCGCGCCAATAGGTGGCAGCCCAGCGGCTTGGACCGAACGTGCCCTTGAGGTGAACAGCGATAACGGCGTCCCACTCTTCTTCGGTCATGTTGATGAGCACTCGGTCACGCAAGATGCCTGCGTTGTTGACCACGGCGTGCAAATCGCCGAAGGTCTCGATGGCGGTGTTGATGAGGCGCTGTGCGCCCTCCCACGACGCGACGTTGTCGCCGTTCGCTACGGCCTCGCCGCCCATGCCCTTGATCTCATCGACCACTTGCTGGGCTGGCGACTGGTCGCCGCCGGATCCGTCGATGTTGCCACCGAGGTCGTTGACGACGACCTTGGCGCCCTGGCTTGCCAGGCTTAGTGCATGCTCGCGGCCGATACCACGGCCGGCTCCGGTGACGATGGCGACGCGGCCTTCACACAGACGATTACTCATTTCAGATCTCCTCAGTCGTACGACGTGGAACATCATAAAGTGAGAACCGTGTGTGACTCTCATTTGACCCGTCGCGAAGCGATCATTGGTGCAGGTCTTGTTGCCGCTGCAGCCATCGCCAACGGGTCGCCGAGGCCGGCAGTTGCAGCGCCACCACCGGTAGAAGTGATGCCCGGTTTGTTCGTGAACCCGCGCGACGCATGGGGCGCCGACCTGCCTCCGAAGTCGGCGATACTGCCAGAGACTCCACAGTTCTTGCTGGTGCATCACACCGCCTCGCCCAACAACTACGGCGCAGGCGGGGCGCGCCAAGTGATTCGCTCTGCCTATTCGTGGCACACCAGCGCCGCTAAAGGCTGGCCCGATGTTTGCTACGAGTTCTTCGTTGATCACGACGGCGTTGTGTGGGAAGGCCGAGCCGGGTCGTTGGCGGGCCCTGTGCGCGCCGATGCAACCGGCGGCAGCCAAGGCTTTGCCCAACTCGTCTGTCTTGTGGGCGACTTCACCCTCACCGATCCCACCGCGGCGATGCTTGATTCGTTGGTCAAGGTGCTGGCATGGCTCGGCACTCGCTATGCAATCGATACCTACCCCGATGCCACCACGTCGTTTATCTCGCGCGGGTCGGGGCGCTACAAGGCCGGGGCATTGGTGACCACTCCAACGATTGCGGGCCATCGCGATATGTCGTTCACCACCTGCCCTGGCGACCACATGTATCGGCTGCTCGGCTCGGGGCTTCGAGACCGCGTGAACGCGCAGCGGTTCGCGTGGATGGGTGTGCCGCCCGACAACGGCGTCTATCACGCGCAGCGCCTTGGCCGCGTCGCCCCGTAACCTGATCGCCGTGCTCGACACTGCCCCCATCGACAACGTGCCCGATCGCCCGATGCTCGACACCGAAGTGCTCATTGTCGGCGCCGGGCCTGCCGGGGCCGCCGCAGCACGCATGTTGGCCGCTGCGGGTCGCGATGTCACCGTTGTCGACAAGGCGGTCTTTCCACGCGATAAGTGCTGCGGCGATGGTCTCACCACACTTGCCCTGCGCGAACTCGAGCTGCTGAGTTTCGCACCGTCGTCGGTACCCAGCTGGACACAGGTGCAACATGCATGGCTGCGTTCGCCAAGCGGTCGCGAGGTGTGCCTACCGCTCACCGGGCAGGGACAGTTCGCTGCCGTCACGCCACGCATCGAACTCGACAACGCGCTGCTCGAACACGCCCGCGCTGCGGGTGCCACGGTGCTCGATGGCCACGGATTCATTGGCGTCGTCGAGCAAACTCCTCAACACATCGTGGTCGACATCGAACACGTTGGTCTGGTTCGCGCTCGTTACGTGATCGCTGCCGACGGCATGTGGTCGCCGGTGCGTAAGGCACTCGGCGTTGGCGAGACCGGATATCTCGGTGAGTGGCACGGCTTTCGTCAGTATGCAAACAACGTGACGGGCACCGCGAAGGATCGTCTCTACGTGTGGTTCGATGCCGACATTTTGCCCGGCTACACGTGGTCGTTTCCGCTTCCCGATGGCCGCGTCAACATTGGCTTCGGCGTGCTTCGTGGCGGCACCATCAAGGTGCAACAGATGAACGCGCTGTGGCCCGATCTGCTCAGCCGCCCACACATTCGCGAGGCCCTCGGGGCCGACGCTGTGCTCGAGGGTCGCCACACTGCATGGCCAATTCCGGCCCGCATCGACCAGACCGTTCTCACTCACGACCGCGTGTTGTTCGTGGGCGACGCAGCGGCCGCCACCGATGCCCTCACCGGCGAAGGCATCGGCCAGGCGTTGCTCACCGGCCGCCTCGCTGCCGAAGCGATCCTCAGTCCCAACACGCTCACGCCAGCAATGGTGCGGTCGCGATACGAACACGACGTTCGCCATCACCTGTTTGCCGATCACAAGATGTCGCTGGCGCTCAGTCGGGTCTTGGCCAAACGATGGGGTGCGCGTGGCGCCGTTCGTGTGGTTGGTCTTAGTGCGTGGACTCGGCGCAACTTTGCGCGATGGATGTTCGAAGACGAACCACGCGCCGTGCTGCTCACGCCGTCACGGTGGCATCGTCGCTTGCTGCGGCGGCCCGGCGCATTCGTCGACTGACCGCCCGAGTCGTTTCGTTCGAACCAACACCGAGGGTACGGTTGCAGCTATGCACACACGCCTCACCGAACTCTTGGAAATCGAGCACCCAATCATGTTGGCCGGTATGGGCGGCGTGAGTTACCACGAGTTGGTTGCTGCCGTCAGCGAAGCTGGCGGCATCGGCACGTTTGGGGCGAGCACGATGGAGACCGACGAACTTCCGCTCGAGATGGCCAAGGTGCGCGCGCTCACAACCAAGCCATTCGGCGTCGATCTGCTCACTGCGTTTGCGGGCCAAGTTGAGGCCGGCATTCAAGCCGTCATCGACGGTGGCGCACGCATCTTCGTTGCCGGCCTCGGCGTGCCGCGCGAGGTCATCGACCTGCTGCACTCACACAACATTTTGGTCGGCAGCATGGCTGGCAAAGTTCGCCACGCTGTGGCTGCCGTGGCCAGTGGGTGCGACTTTGTGGTGGCCCAAGGCACCGAGGCTGGCGGGCACACCGGCACGGTGGCCACGATGGCACTCGTGCCACAGGTAGTCGACGCCGTTGGCCACAAGGTGCCCGTTGTCGCCGCTGGCGGGCTCTTCGATGGCCGCGGTCTGGCGGCATCGTTGGCGCTTGGCGCCGATGGCGTGTGGGTGGGTACGCGGTTCATCGCCACCCCCGAGGCACAAGCAGTAAACGGCTACAAAGAAGCGCTCCTCGCTCTGGGCGAAGACGGCACGGTCATCAGTCGCAGCTACACCGGTAAGACATGCCGAGTGGTGCGCAACGATTGGACTAACCACTTCGAAGAACACCCCGAAGAGCTCAAGCCGTTTCCGGCTCAGGCGGGTGTTTCAACTCGCTCAGGCGTGAACCACCTCGGCTATCCATCGGGCACCGTGGTCGAAGCCAACAAAGAGTTCATGCCCGCCGGTCAAGGCGTGGGCGCCATCAACGAACTGATTCCAGCGGGCGACATCGTGCGGTCGATGGTTGCCGAAGCCGAGCGCACCATCGATCGACTGCTCGCTGTTCGCAAGTGATTGCGGTTCTGCGCGACAACCGCAATCTGCGGCTGTTGTTCATCGCTCAGATCATTAGCTATCTCGGCGACTGGTTCACCTTTGTCGCGTTAGCCGGGCTCATCGACGATGTGACCCACTCGAAGTTGTTGGTCTCGATGTTGTTGGTGGCGTTCTCGCTTCCATCATTTTTGATGTCACCGATAGCGGGGTCAACAGCCGACCGGTTCGACCGCAAGAAGATCTTGGTTGTCGTCTCGCTACTGCAAGCGGTTGCGGCACTCGGTTTGCTGTCGGCTGGCCCCGGCCATATCTGGGTTGCGTTTGCGGCCCAATCGGTGATCTCGGGCTTGGCCGCATTCGTACGCCCAGCCATCGAGGCTGCGGTGCCAAACCTGGCCACCGACGCCGACGAATTGGGCCGCGCCAACGCGCTGTTCGGTTCGAGTTGGGGCGTGATGTTGGCAGTTGGCGCGTCGCTCGGCGGGGCGTTCAGCGCAGCCTTCGGGCGTCGCGCAGCGTTCATCGCCGATGCAATCTCATTCGTGGTCGCGGCGGCGTTGATCATTATTGTGCGCGGCGCGATGCAAGAAGCCCGAGCGCACGCGACACGACAGCGCATGCGCCCACTCGCCGACATGGGTGAAGCCATCGGCCAAGCGCGACGTGATCCAGTGTTGCTGGCGTTGCTCTCCTCGAAAGCCACATTTGCAGTGGGGTCCGGCGTAGTCAGTCAGTTGGCAGTGCTTGCCAGCGACGTGTTTCACGGAGGCGATGGGGCACGCGGCGTGATGATCGGGGCGCGCGGAATCGGTGCGGGGTTAGGTCCGATTCTCGCGTCTCGTTTCGTGGGCAAAGACCTGTCGCGCGTACTGCTCGTCTGCGGCGTTTCAGGCTGCGGATTCGCGGCCTGTTACGTGCTGGCTGCGTGGTCGCCCTATCTCTTGATGGCAGCAGCATTCGTGGCGCTGGCACACCTCGGCGGTGGAGCGCAATGGACCTTGTCTACCTTCGGCTTACAAGTGCGCAGCGACGACGCGATGCGCGGTCGCATGCTTGCCGGCGACTTCGCTCTCGTCACCTTGATTCTGGCCATCACCAGTGCGCTCGCCGGGGTGGCGTCGGAGGCGCTTGGTGTGCGCTGGGCGATCACCGTTTTCGCCGCGGCTGCCGGCCTCGCTGGCTCGATCTACTTGGTGTTGACTCAACGTCTGCGGCGCACGCTGCAGGCCGAGGCCGCCGCCTTCGACGCCGCGGGAGCTGCGTAGCGCACCACCGTTTCGTCCACCACCGTTTCCCTTCAACAAACGGTTTGTTGAAGACTTTTGGTTGACCCTCCACCTGTTGTCTTCAACAAACCGGGCAAACCGGGCACGCCGGGCAAATTGAGCAGGGCCGGCGGATGAGCACGCCTGGGTTTAGAGGGAGTCGATCACCGAGGTGCAGGCATCGACCAACGCTTGGGCACGCATGTCCGCGGCGAGGTTGTTGGCCATCTGATTCATCACGTAGGCGAACGAGAACTGACGCTCGGGCTGAGCGAACGCAACCGATCCACCGGCGCCGGGGTGTCCATACGAGCCAGGTCCGGCGAACAGTGAGAACGGGCCCGAGGTCATGAAGCCCATACCAAAGGTGGTGGGCATGATGAGGCAGTTGTCGGGTTCGTTCTCGGGGGTCACGGTGACACGAGCGACATTGCGCACCGCATCGCTGATGAGTTGCACACCATCGATTGGCGCCATGGTTGCGGCGTAGACCTTGGCCAACGAAGGAGCGTTGCTCACGCCGTTGGCAGCGGGAATCTCGGCGGCCAGCACGCGCGATGTGTTGAACACACTGGTTCCGAGGCCGCCAGCGGCCGACTCGGCATTGAACGCACCGTTGAGGGACAACGCGTCGCCACCGGGTGTGCCAGGCCCCATGAACTGCGCCATCATCGCGGCCACTGCGGGATCAAGGTTGGGCTGCGAGGCCAAGATCGGCGACACGCGCTTCACGAACTCGGCGGGCAGACCAACCCACAAGTCGATGTCGAGTCGCTGGGTGATTTCTTCTTGAACAAACGTGCCGAGGCTGCGATGCGTTGGGTCCACCCGGCGCACGAGTTCGCCGGCGAGCCAGCCATAGGTGAGTGCGTGATAACCGTGCGCAGTTCCGATTGGCCAGCGTGGCGCCGTGTCGGCCAAGCGGGCCGTGATGGTGTTCCAGTCGAGCGCCTCTTCGATGGTGATGGGCCCATCAACGGTGTACAACCCAACCTGATGCGACAGCAGTTG
>JAPKZR010000332.1 GCA_026393695.1 Actinomycetota bacterium | reverse complement strand
TCGGATTCTCGACGCCGACGAGTGCGGGCCAGCACAACAGAGCGCTATGAATGCCGCCCGCAGCAGGCTCGATCATTACCGCGGTTTCGTCGCTCATCTCGTTGGGCACATGATGCAACTGGCTCTCGTGGGCAAGAAACGAGGTGCTCCACCCGCCGCCGGTTGAGTGGCAGAAGCCGGTTTGAATTCCGGGCTCCAGTGGTGGCAGCGCGAGGTGCGCATAGTCGTCGCCGTCGCCGGGTGCAGCGCCCGGCAATGGTAGCGGGAAGCCGCGAGCGGCGTGACCAAGAACGGGCTCGATCACTACGCGTGTGCCGTCGGCCAAGTTGCCGAGCACTTCGTGTCCGGGTGTGAACGGAAAGCTGACCCAGTCGTCGAAATAGGTCGAGGCGTGTCCTTCGATGGTGCTCAGATCGCTTCCACAAATTCCGCTGAGGCGTGTGGTGACGGTATGCCAACCTTCGCCCAGTGGAGCCGGGGGATCGATGTTGACGAGCTCGATGGGGCCAATGCGTGCGGCCGCAGCGGGGCTGAGCGCCGACACCATGCGGGCGATGCCGAGCCGAGCGACCTTGCGGGAAACTTGCAGCGCTTTCATCGGAACCGACCTGCTGTGTTGCTGCCCGCGAAGCTGCGCTTCCGCTCGCGTTCGCTGAGCATGGTGCCGATGGGAAGCAGCGGACGTGGGCCGCCCGGGGCTTTGTGCCAGTCTTCGACGAGCCAACCGCGCTTGCGCGCAATCGCCGCCAAACGGGTCTCAGGGTTGACGGCTACGGGGAAGCCGACACACTCGAGCAACGGTAGGTCGCTGGTGCTGTCGGCATAGGCAACCGACTCTTCGAGCAGCAGACCTTCGGCCTTGCAGTAGTCGGCCAGCACCTGTGCGCGTGTCTCGCCGGTGGGCGGCACCTTGGCCAGTTCGCCGCTGTAGGTGCCATCGGGACGCACAGTCATTTCGGCAGCGATGATCTCGTCGAACAATGGCTTCAGGCCGGCGACAACAAAGTCGAGAGCGCCGGTGATGAGCACGGTGCGGTGTCCGAGTGCGCGGTGTTCGCGGACCCGTCGGATGCCGGCCGGGAAGCTCTTCGTGACGATGAGCTGAGTGAAGAGATCCTTGGAGTCTTCATCGATTTGGCCGATGGGAGCGTCTTCGTATCGGCGGTAGAAGTAGCGCAGGAAATCGGCGCGGTCCTTGCGGTCCATACTGCTGAGCCCTGGGGCCTGAGCGAGCGTGCGCAGTACGTAGCGCATCCGCTCGGGCATGTTGAGTCGACGCGTGGCGAGGAACGAAAAGCTCTCGACAACGTTGCTTGAGATCAGCGTGTTCTCGAGGTCGAACGCTGCGACATGACGGTCGGGTGACAACACGTTGCGACGCATGCGCTCGGGGCGGTCGTTGCGGTTCTTGCCCGGCGTTGATTTCACGCGTGCATGCGCAACCACCGACGGCAGGTGAATGGTGGTGACGTAGGTGGTCCAGTCGACCGAGCGCGGGTCGCAGTTGAACGTGGCCTGATCGTGCGCAGACAGCGAGTCCCAAACCGACATGAGATTGTCGACTTGATAGATCGCTTCGCACTCGGTGTACAGGCCGTAGAGCTGCACGTACTCGTAGGCGCGCTCGATGTCTTGCTTGCGTTCGTCGAGCTTGGCCGCCCACGTGGCTTGGGTGCCGCGCAATGGAAGCATCTGCAGAACTTGCTCGGCGCGGGTGGCCACGGTCTTCGC
>JAPKZR010000132.1 GCA_026393695.1 Actinomycetota bacterium | reverse complement strand
TTCTTGTTCGTGTGGGTCGGAGCGCTCGTTTCGAACGTGGGCACATGGATGGAAACGACAGCGCTGAGCTACTACGTCGCCGACACCTCAAAAGCAGCTTGGTCTGGCGTCGTGGCCGCCGCTGGCTTCCTCCCAACGGCATTGCTGAGCCCAGTGGGCGGGGCGTGGGCCGATCGTTTTCAGCGCCGCACCATCATGATCTTGGCCAACTGCTTCGCTGCGTTGATCGCTGCTTCGGTGGCCCTGCTCGTGGCCTCTGGCGAAGCCACGCCAGAGTTGTTGGCGCTGTTTGCTTTGGCTGGCGGTTGCGTGGGCGCCATCGGCTTTCCGGCGTTTCAAGCCGCGCTTCCCGACTTGGTTCCGCCAGAGCACATCGTGGCTGCAATCGGGCTGAGCAGCACCCAGTGGAACCTTGGCCGCATCCTGGGGCCGTCGGCGGCTGGCTTGGCGATTTGGGCCGGCGGAGTGCCCGCCGCGTTGTGGTGCAATGCAGCAAGCTTCCTCGCAGTAGCAGCCACGGTGGCAGCTTCCCGGATGCCTCGCAACCAGAGCACCAAGCGATCAATCATGGCTGCGATACGAGATGGACTTCGCTTTGCTCGGACCAACGAGGCGGTGCGAGCAATGGCGCCAATCATGATCGCCGTAACGCTGGTTGCCGCTCCCTTCATTGGATTCATCGCGCAGATGGCCACCAAGGTGTTCAACACCAAACAAGGTGGCACGTCGCTACTCGTGACCGCTCAAGGCGTCGGTGCGGTCATCACCTCTACGTTGATGGGCGCAATGTGTAATCGCTTCGGCGCGCGCCGCACAATGGTCGGAGCAATCACTGTGCTCGCCCCTGCGCTGGTGCTCTACGGGGCTTCACCCAACATCGCGCTCGCGGCCGTTGCCTTAGCGATCACGGGCGGCGCATACATGGCTGCTCTGCTGAGTTTTTCGGCGGTCACTCAACGGTCGGCACCTCCCGAACTTCGCGGACGGGCGATGGCCGTGAACAACTTCATTCTCGGCGCCGCATATCCGATTGGGCTCTTCATCCAGGGGCCGCTGGCAGATCACAGCTCGTTGCGTGCTGTCACTGTTGGCTCAGGAATTGTGCTCGCCGCCGTGTTGCTGGTGGGCCGCATCGTGTCGCCACGACACACCGATCCGATTCACGCTGCGCTGGGCTAAGCGCGCAGCGAATCAGACGCCAAGGCTGCTGCGCACTGCTCGCGTGAATAGCCGTTGCGGCAAGAGCCGCTTCGCGAGGATGCCGATGCGTTCGCCGAACTTACCGACCGACACTCGCAGAGGCGGGCGCTCGGCATTGAGCACCCGCTCGACAGCGGCGGCCACCAACGCCGGATCGGCGCCGTTCATCTCGTCGCGTTCCATCAGACCCACTGCCTTCGAGGCAGCCGCGACATATGTCGTGTCGCCATCGCTGGGCGTTACTTGACGACGGCTATCCGTGAACCCTGTGCGGAAATTGCCCGGCTGAACCAACGTGACATTGATGCCGAACGGTTCGACCTCGTAAGCAAGCGCTTCGCCGTAGCCCTCAAGCGCAAACTTGCTGGCGGTGTAGAACGCCTGAAACGGAAGCGCGATCACTCCGCCGAGAGAACTCATCAGCACCAGACGTCCGCTGCGCTGTTCGCGCATCACGGGCAGTGCTGCCTGAACAACGCGCACCGTGCCCCAGAAATTGGTGTCGAGTTGCGCAATGGCGTCGGCAATAGGTGTCTGCTCGACGGCGCCTGCCAGACCCCATCCGGCGCACGCGATCACCGCATCGAGCCGGCCGTGCTCGGCCACAACCGACGCCATGCCGTGAACAACTGATTCGTTGTCATCGACATCCATGACCAACGCTCGCCATGTACCGGTAGATGTGCCTCGCCGACTCGCCCCAATCACCGTCCAACCGGATCGATGAAGGTGGTCTGCGCAGAGCTGTCCGATGCCACTCGAGGCGCCCGTGATGAGCACTATCTTCGACTGGGACCGGGTCTGAGACGATGCACCACTACCGGCAGATTTCATGCGCTGATGGTACTGCGAGGCGGCGATGCGAACTTGCGATCGTGGCGCCCCTGAGGGGCGCCTACGCCGCCACTTCAGTCGTTGTCGTGCGAATGCTTGCTGTTGAACGCAGCCCAGCCCAATGGCGCAACGGCTGCGGCGAGCATCATCTTGAGCAAGTCGCCAACGAGAAATGGGCTCACACCCTTCGAGATTGCGTTATTGACAGCGGGGTCTTTTGCGTACAACGGCCAGTTGCCCCAGTGAGCCAGCCATAGGGCACCAAAGATGTAGATGACAACAGTGCCGAGGGTCATTGCTGCGAACGAGTTGACGTAGTTGCGATCGCCACGACGATCGGCGATGTACCCAATGAGGCCGGCAGCAACGATGAAGCCGATGAAGTAACCAAAGCTTGAGCCGGTGGCCTTTGTCCAGCCGCTGGTGCCCGAGGCGTAAAACGGCAGGCCGATCATGCCGAGCAACCAGTAGACAGCTTGGCTCGCTGCGGCACGACGCGAGCCGAGCACGCTGCCAACGGTGAGCACTGCGAAGGTCTGGCCGGTGATGGGCACAGGGGTGAATCCGAGATGAATGACGAACTGCGCAGCGAGTGCGGTAAACAACGCGCCACCGGCGACCAAGGTGATGTCGCGAACCCAACGATTATCGAGAATGCGGGGCGTTGGTACGAGATCGGCGAGCACTACAGGGACGGCGTTTGACATGCGAGAGAGATTACAAGGGTCAGTCCCTGAGTCCACGATTCTGCAGACGGCCACCACAGCGCAAGGCTGCTCAGCTCACCTTGTTTCGATGTGGCAGCAACAAGGTGAGGAGGCCGAGGCCCACCAAGATGCTGCCCTCGGCATAACGGCTCGCCCTCATTCGCGATGATCTGGCGTTGAACCAAACACCAGCCCGTGCGCCGATTACGGCGTACAAGCTGTCGGTGCAGAGGCCGAGCGCGATGTAGGCAGCCCCGAACACCAACGTCTGCGACCACACCGGCCCGTGGGCGGTATCGACGAATTGAGGGATGAACGCAAGGAAGAACAACGCAACTTTGGGATTGAAGATGTTCACGATGAACGCCTCGGTGAATATCTGCCGTTCGGAACGAACGCTTGGCTCGGCGGAGTGGACAGCGCTACGGGCGCCGCGCAACGACTTCACACCGATGCCGATGAGATACAACCCACCCACCACTTTGACCACCGTGAACGCCACCGACGATGCAACCACAATTGCCGACAGGCCTGCGGCGGCGGCTAACACATGCAGCGCCGAGGCGACATGTACTCCCAGCACCGACACCAGACCAGCGCGGGTTCCTTGGGCCCCGCTGCGCGCCACGATGAACAACACCGCTGGGCCGGGGATTGCGAGCAACGCAAGCGATGCAACGACAAACAACGGAAGCGAAGAAAGCGGCGGCACGCACTCGACCGTAATGCACCCCGCATCAACGAGGGGTTCTAGCCTGCAGGCATGGACTTCGAAATTCCCGCCGACATTCAGGTAACGCTCGATCAGCTCGACGAATTCATCGAGCGCGAGATCAAACCGCTCGAGCAGCAGGACGACAACATCCGCTTCTTCGATCATCGCCGCGAATACGCCCGCACCGATTTCGAAAACGGTGGCGTGCCACGGCAGGACTGGGAAGAGTTGTTGCGCGAGATGCGTCGCCGCGCCGACGCGGCAGGTTGGCTGCGACTGGCGCTGCCTACCGAGTTCGGCGGTCAAGGCGCGAGCAACATCAAGATGGCAATCATCCGCGAGCACTTTGCGGCGAAGGGCCTCGGCCTGCACAACGACCTGCAGAACGAGTCGAGCATCGTGGGCAACTTTCCTACGGTGCTGATGATGCGCGACTTCGGCACGCCCGAACAGATCACCGAATGGATGCCCGGCTTCCTTGATGGCACCCGCCGACTCGCGTTTGGACTCACCGAACCAAACCACGGCAGCGACGCCACCTACATGGAGACCACTGCCGTTCGCGACGGCGACGAATGGGTCATCAGCGGCATGAAGCGTTGGAACAGCGGCCTGCACCACGCCACGCACGACATCATCTTCGCCCGCACCAGCGGCAACAACGGCGACCCCAAGGGCATCACCGCATTCTTGGTGCCCACAGACTCACCTGGTTTCAAGGTCGAGTTCTTCTGGTGGACCTTCAACATGCCCACCGACCATGCCGAGGTGTCGCTCACCGATGTGCGCGTGGGCCCCGAAGCCGTGTTTGGTCCGCTCGAGCGAGGCCTGGAGCTTGCTCAACATTTTGTGCACGAGAACCGCATCCGCCAAGCAGCATCTTCGCTGGGTGCCGCCCAGTACTGCATCAACGAAGCAGTTGCATATGCAAATAGTCGCGTCACATGGGGCAAGAAGCTCAGCACCAACCA
>JAPKZR010000137.1 GCA_026393695.1 Actinomycetota bacterium | reverse complement strand
GTCGGCGCGGGGTTGATCGAGCGCAACGGTGTGTGAGGCCTGCGCCTCGAACAGATCGAGGCGCAATGCCATCCGCTCGACAGCATCGGTGAGTCGCTCGAGGTGATCGGTGAGATCTTCGGTGGTGACAACGTTGGCGAGTGCCAGACGAACACTCGAAATTTCGCGCGCCAAGAACTCGGTGTCGGCTTGGGTGCGTTCGGTGACCTTGCGGTCGAGATCGAGCTCGGTGCGGTCGCGCTGCTCTTGGCGATTTTGGGCGAGCAAAATGAGCGGCGCTGCGTACGCGGCCTGCAGCGACAGCACCATTGTGAGTCGCACCCAGCCCTGAGTCGGATTGTCGAACTTGGCTCCTGATGGCGCAAGCCAGTTGAACGCGAACCACAAGATGATGGTTCCGCTTTGCCACACCAAGAAACGGGCGGTGCCCAAGGTGCGCGCAATGGTCTCGCTGAACTGACCGAATGCTTCGGGGTCATAGTGCAGACCGAAGCGGCGGCCTTGGCGTGGTGAACTGAGGTCGCTACGACGGGTCATTTGGGGCGACCCTCGTTGACGACACCCCCAGCGCCGGTGAGCGCGGGCGAGTTACTGCGGCGGCGCTGACGCCAACCGGTAGGCAGCGTGCGGTCGAGCACGTCGTCGACGGTGATGGCGCCCAGCAGGTGGCCTGCGCCATCGCAGACGCCCACAGCGAGCATGTTGTAGCTGGCCAACTTTTCGGCGACCTCATGGTCGGGGATGTCGGGAGTGATGGTGGGCTCTTGCTCGAGGCATTGCCCAAGCTCGGTGCCTGGCGGCTCGCGCAACAGGCGCTGAAAGTGCACGACACCGAGATAGGTGCCCGTTGGCGGACGATATGGGGGTCGAACCACAAACACCTGTGCGGCGATGCTGACCAACCAATCGGGGTCGCGAATTTGGGCGAGCGCCTCGGCCACCGTGGCTGTTGGGCCAAGGATGATGATCTCGGGAGTCATCAAGCCACCGGCGGTGCCTTCTTCGTATGACAACAGTTGGCGCATCACGGCCGCGTCGTCTTCGTCCATTGCGTCGAGAATGCGCGTGCGTTGCTCACCGGGCATTTCGGCGAGCAGGTCGGCAAGGTCGTCGTATTCCATTTCGTCGAGCACGCTGACGAGTCGATCGAGGTCGAGGCCTTCGATGATGCGCAACTGCTCGGCCTCGGGAAGTTCTTCGAGCAGGTCGGCGAGGCGATCGTCGTCCATTGCTTCGGCGAGTTGCTTGCGCTGGCCCATCGGCAAGGTGCGCACGATGATGGCCACATCGCTGGGGTGCATGTCGCGCATGCTGGCGGCTTCGGCAGCCATGGGGGCGCCGGTGCCGAACAGGGTTGGCACTTCGGTCCAATCGACCAAGCGCACGCTGGGTCGGCGGCGCAAGGCGCTGCGGCGCGACAAGCGCACCTTGGCAAGCTCCCAGTAGGTGGTGCGACCGTCGGTGGTGCTGCGCATGGCGATGTCGCTGACCGTCTCGTCGCCGATCTTTTTGTCGAGCACGTCTTTGCCCACCAGCAGCTCGCCGGGCTTGGGCTTGAACGGGTGAAGATCGACGTCCCAACTGCGCAAACGCGCGCCTTCGCCATCGATGGTGCTGAACCGCGAAGCGTTGACAAAAATGCGACGGCGCTGACTGGTTGCTACGTATCCGACCACGCGTGGAGCGGTGCCGGCGCGCGACGGAACAATCACGATGTCTTCGATACGACCGATTGCAGACCCGCCCGCGTCGAGCAGAGGCAACCGCATCACTCGAAACGCATATACGAGATCGCCAGCCACGCTGGCAGGCTACCCCGCGGGCCTGCGTGCGAGGTGACTCGTTACTGGCTGTGCTCGGCAGAGAGTTGGCGTGCAACCTCGCCGTAGCGGCGGAATCGCTCGGGTGAGTTTTCGCGTTCTTGAATGGCGTTGTAGAAGACCAGTCGTGAGGCCAAGCCTGAGTACTTCGCGCGCAGGGCATCGGCGAGACCGTCCCAAGTGGATTCGGTGGTGAACACGGCCATGTGTTCGTCGGTGATCTGCGCAGCCATGCCGGCCATGTCGCCAGCCTTTTGCTTCTCGCGGATACGCGACGTGGTGCCCTCGAACCCAGCGTCGTCCCACACGAACGCGTAGTTGGGTGTGCTGCCGTAGAACGCAAGCATGTTGCGCATGTGCTCGCGGTCGTGGGCGCGCTCGGCTTCGGTGTCGCCCACCACGCACATCACCGGAACGATGGTGGCGATGTCGTTCACGTCGCGGCCTGCGGCCAGGGCACCCGCCGCCAGATTGGGTTGCACCGTGCGGCGCAGGTAACCGGGTTCGCCAATGGGGTGAATGTGTACGCCATCGGCAACCTCGCCCGCCATGCGCAGCATCCACGGATTGACCGCGGCGATATCGACATAGGGCGCTGGAAACGCGATGGGGCCAGGCGACCATTGGCGGGTCATGAAGCTGAGCTCGTAGTACGGACCCGAGTGGGCCAGTGGCTCGCCCTGAAACGCAGCGAACGAAGCCTTCACGGCGCGCACATAATCACGCAAGCGCGGGCCGGGCGGATCGAAGGGTGCCGAAAATCGGCGCACGGCGTGGGTGCGAACCTGGGTGCCGAGTCCGAGGCGAAAGTGACCACTGGTGGCTTCTTGCAACTCCCACGCAATCTGCGCCGTGACCATTGGGCTCCGCGGGAACGCAACGGCGACTCCGGTAGACACCTCGAGCGACGGCGCGGCCACGGCGGTGACGCCTGCCGACAAGAACGCCGTACGGCCACCTTCGGTGAACAGCACGCCGTTGAAGCCGGCGTCGGCAATATCGCGGGCGACCGCGCTGGTCTCGGCCAGTGGTCGAGGGAAAGCCATCACATCTACGCGCATGAACGTGACCGTACTGCGCGGTGGTTGATGCGATCGGGACGAACGTTGCCTACAGCGTGAAGGGTGGACGACCCATTTGTTCGCGCACCGGAACGACCTCGGGCATAGTGAGTGCTCGACGTTGCCAGTTCGCGCCATCGACAACCAGGGTGTGGCCC
>JAPKZR010000303.1 GCA_026393695.1 Actinomycetota bacterium | reverse complement strand
CGTGCGGATCTCGCGCAAGACCTCGTCGACATCGCTGTCGGTCAGGCGGCCTTTGCCGCGCAGCTTCTTGAAGATGCCATCAAAACGATCGGACAGTGTGTCAAACATGCCCACTCAGGCTAGCGGCCGCGGCTGGTTGTCAGAGAAGCCTTACTCGGAGAACAGCGCCTCGATGAACTCGGTGGGATCGAACTCGACAAGGTCGCCGATGGTTTCGCCCAAACCAACGAGCTTCACAGGTAGGCCAAGCTCGGTCTCGATCGCGAACACAATGCCACCCTTGGCAGAGCCGTCGAGCTTGGTGAGCACCACGCCGGTGACCTCGGTGGCCTCAGCAAACTGACGAGCCTGCGCCAGACCGTTTTGCCCGGTCGCGGCATCGATCACGAGCAGCACCTCGGTGACACGACCGCGACCTTTGCCAGCGACGCGACGCACCTTGCGAAGTTCTTCCATCAGGTTGGTCTTGTTGTGCAAGCGGCCAGCGGTGTCGGCCAGCACGAGTTCGATCTTGCGCGCGCTTGCGCTTTCGATGCCGTCGAAGATCACTGCGCTGGGATCGCTGCCCTCGTTACCTCGCACCAGCTCGCTGCCCGAGCGTTGCGCCCATGTGGCAAGTTGCTCTGCGGCGGCAGCGCGGAAGGTGTCGCCCGCCGCCATCAACACAGTGCGCCCCAGCTGGCGCTGCTGAGCGCCGACCTTGCCGATAGTGGTGGTTTTGCCCACACCATTGACACCAACAAAGAGCCACACGTTTGGAGAATCGGCATCGCCGGGCTCAAGCCGCAAGGCCCGATCGCTGGCGCTGAGGCGGCCGATCATGTCGGCCTGCAAGGCATTGAGTAGTGCGTCGGGATCGGTGAGTTCTTTGGCTTTCACCCGGGCGCGCAGCCCGTTGAGCAGTTCGTCGGTGACGCGAACTCCAACGTCGGCGCGCAGCAAGGCTTCTTCGAGATCGTCCCATGTTTCGTTGGTGATGCCCGCACGCCCGCGCACGCCGCTAAACACGCCCACAAGTGCTGCGCGTGACTTTGCCATACGGTCGCGAAAGCGGGGCCGTTCGAACGATTCAGGTTCAGCCTCGACCTCGACCGCTGGTTCGGCCTCGGCCTCTACATCGGCCTCAGCCTCAGCGGCAGCGGCAGCGATTGGCTCCGGAGAGCGAGCGGCAGTTGGCGCGATCGGCGTAGCAACCGGAGCGGGCCCAACTGCCTTGGCGCGCTGGCGACCAACGACAACCGCGGCGACGCCGAAGATGACGACGACGGCAATGAGAACGAGAAAGATCGAAGGCACGTCGAAACGCTATCGGCAGGTCATCGACCAGCAAGCCCCGATTGCTCGCCAGCAAGTCGCTGAGCCGCCCACACCGGCACCAACGAGAACAACATGACCGCAGTAGCCATCACGTTCACAATGGGCTGTTGCTCGCCGCGGCTGAGGTTGCTGAGGATCCATTGCGGCAATGTCTGCAGTTCGCTGCCCGCGCCGTTGGTGAATGTGGTGACGACGATTTCGTCGAAGCTCAGCCCGAAGGCCAGCAGCCCACCTGCCAGCAGTGCTGAACGCATCAACGGAAATGTGACGAACCGGAAGGTCTGAAAGAGATCGGCGCCAAGATCGGCCGAGGCTTCTTCGAGGTTTGGTGAAAGCCGGCGCAGTCGCGCTAGCACGTTGTTGTACACGACCACTACGCAAAATGTTGCGTGGGCAACGATGAGCGTGATGATGCCGAGATCGAGTCCCACCTGACGAAACGCAGCGTTGAGCGCAATGCCCGTGACGATGCCGGGCAGCGCGATAGGGAGCACGATCATCAGGCTCAACGATTCGCGTCCAAAGAACTTGAATCGCTGCACGGCAAGGGCGGCTGCGGTGCCGAGCACCAGCGCGATCAACGTGGCGACGACGGCGGTCTTGAGGCTCATCATCAGCGCATCGCGCGCGCCTGGGTTGTGTAGCGCCTTGGTCCACCACTTTGTGGTGAGTCCTGTTGGTGGCCACGTGAGCGAACTCGAGCGGTTGAAGGACAGCACCGCGACGATGGCCAGCGGCACCCATAAAAAGGCAATGACCGCGAAGGTAAAGAACCGAAAGCCAACGCGGGTACTGCGATTGGTATGAGTCATGGTTGCTGGCTCACAAGTTCTCGAGCGCTCCGGTGCGGCGGATACCAAGCAAATACAAAACCATCACCAAGACCGGCACGGTTGCGAACGCTGCGGCAAACGGCAGGTTCGAGGCGAAGTTGGCGTAGACCACCGAGCCGATCATCTGCGAGGGTCCGCCCACCAGAGCCACCGCGATGTAGTCGCCCATCGACAATGAAAAGGTGAACACCGACCCAGCGATGATGGCCGGAAACAACATCGGCACCACCACCGTGCGGAAGGTGAGCCAAAACCCAGCGCCCAAATCGTTCGACGCCTCAAGCAACGAATCGGGCACTCGATCGAGGCCGGCGTAGATGGGCACGATCATGAATGGAAGCCACAGATATGCGAGCACCACCACAAGTGCTGTGATGCCATAACCCGGGCTGTGCCCGAAGGTCTTGTCGAGCACTCCCCCGGGCGACCCCAGGATGGCTCGCCACGCAAAGGCCTTCACGAGATAACTGCCCCACAGCGGCACAAGCACCGCAGTGATCAGCGCCGTGCGAGCCCGAGGCTTGGCGATCTTGGCGATAAAAAAGGCAATTGGTAGCGCGAGGCACACATCGATGATGGTGACGAGCGCCGCAACGCCGATGGTGCGCAGGGCAATATCGCGATACACCGTCGCATTCAGCAACTCGTGATAGTTCG
>JAPKZR010000141.1 GCA_026393695.1 Actinomycetota bacterium | reverse complement strand
TCCCATGCGCCCCACACGATGTCTTCGAGGCGTGCCAATGGCAGGAAGTCTTTGATGAGTGGGCTGCGGTCTTCGGTGCGCTTACCGAGACGGATGGTTCCCATCTGGGTCATTGAGCCAACGGGCAGGCCCTGGCCGCGCTTGACGAGTTCGACACCGGCAATCAGCGTTGTGGCAACGGCGCCGAGGCCGACCGTGAGCACACCGAGGAGCCCCGTAGCGGGGGCGACTGTTGGTGAAGGGGGCGTGGTCATGTGGTGTTTCCTCCTGAGATCGCAGCTGCAGAGCGCGATCAAACGCGATAAGTGAGTCAGCCTAGTGCCCCAACGTGCGCGGCGAGAATTGAGAGGGTCGCCGTTCCGCGGGTTTGTGATGCTCAGAAGGGCGTCTCGGCGGTCAAGTGGTCGCCGTAGTGCGTGACGTTGGTGCGCCGCGCGGCGTGACACACTGGCGAGATGGGGGACCAACTGAACGTCGAATCGCCGATGCAGGGCACTGCAGTTACGGTGTCTGTCAAAGCCGGAGACACCGTTCGTGTTGGCCAAACAGTGGTGCTGCTCGAGAGCATGAAGATGCTCCACGACGTGAAGATGACCGAGAGCGGCGTGGTTCGCGAGGTGCTCGTCGTTGAGGGCTCAACCGTGCTTGCTGGCCAACGTTTGCTGGTAGTCGATCTGGTCGAGGTGTCCGCCGGTGTTGATGTCGCCGAGGCAGATGTAGACCTCACCCACGTTCGCGCCGATCTCGCCGAGGTGTTTGCACGACACGACGTCGGTTTCGATGCGGCGCGGCCCGACGCCGTGCAACGACGTCGTTCGGTTGGCCGCCGCACCGCCCGCGAAAACGTTGCTGACCTTGTCGACGACGCAAGCTTTGTCGAATATGGTCCCGTGGTCATCGCCGCCCAGCGTCGTCGGCGCAGCATCGACGACTTGATTGCGCGCACTCCGGCCGACGGAATGATTGGTGGCATCGGCACCGTCAACGGTCGCGACTTCACAGGCCATGCTGCGCAGGTGGTCGCGATGTCATACGACTACACCGTGCTCGCCGGCACGCAGGGGCAGCAGAACCACCGCAAGAAGGATCGGCTCTTCGAACTCGCCGAGCAACTGCGCTTGCCGGTGGTGTTCTTCACCGAGGGTGGCGGCGGCCGGCCCGGAGACACCGATGGGGTAGGGGTCAGCGGACTCGACTGCCTCGCGTTCTTATGGTTCGCGCAGCTCAGTGGTTCGGTGCCGTTGGTTGGCGTGAACGCCGGCTATTGCTTCGCTGGCAACGCGGCGATTTTGGGCTGTTGCGATGTGGTGATCGCCACCGAGGATTCGAACATCGGCATGGGTGGCCCAGCGATGATCGAGGGTGGCGGTCTCGGAACCTTCGAGCCCAAGCAGATCGGCCCAATCGAGGTGCAACGCGCCAACGGCGTGGTCGACATTGTGGTGCGCGATGAAGCCGAAGCCGTGCAGGTCGCCAAGCAGTACCTCTCGTACTTCCAGGGCCCACTTGCCAGGTGGGATCACGCCGACCAACGCCTCCTTCGTCACGTGATCCCCGAAGATCGCAAGCGCGGCTACGACGTTCGCGCCGTTCTCGATGCGTTGTTCGATACGGGCTCGGTGCTCGAGCTTCGCCGCGACTTCGGACTCGGAATGATCACGGCGCTCGCCCGCATCGAGGGCATGGCCGTTGGTGTCATCGGCAACAATCCCAATCACCTTGCCGGCGCCATCGATAGCGACGGCGCCGATAAGGCCGCGCGTTTTATGCAGCTGTGCGATGCGTTCGACATTCCCATCATCTCCTTGTGCGACACGCCCGGAATGATGGTCGGCCCCGAGATTGAGGCCACTGCGTTGGTGCGTCACTGCAGCCGTCTGTTTGTCACCGGCGCCAACATCACGGTGCCGTACATCACTGTGGTCACGCGCAAGGCCTATGGGCTGGGCGCACAAGCGATGATGGGTGGCAGCACCAAGGCCCCGCTGGCCACGCTTGCTTGGCCGTCGGGTGAGTTCGGTGGCATGGGTCTTGAGGGTGCAGTTCGACTCGGCTACCGCAACGAACTCGAAGCGATCACCGATCCGGTTGAGCGCGAAGCGATGTTCCAACAGATGGTCGACCGCATGTACCAACACGGCAAGGCGCTGAACGCCGCGTCGCATTTCGAGATCGACGATGTCATCGATCCAGCCGACACCCGTCGTTGGTTGGCCACGTTGCTGCGCTCAACGGCGCCAGTGCCCACGTGGTCGGCTCGACCCAAAAAGCGAGCCAACATCGACACGTGGTGAGGTAGTTCCTCAAGCGGAGGCGGGTGATTTGTCAAGAATGACTGCGAACTGTTGCTATTCGGCGTGTTTTCATGGCAGAATCCCTCCCGTGACACGCAGCACAACAGTTCTCGTAGTACTCACCTAGCGGCACCGGCTACACGCCGTCTGTGCCGCACGACCTCCCAACTGGGAGGTTGTTTTGTTTTTCGGCCCAGTTTTTGCATGTTGAGCACACAAGAAGTCCGAGTAATTCAAGAGGAGTAACACGTGAAGATGACCGGGGCCCAGGCCCTCATCAAAGCATTGGAAATGGAAGGCACCGAAGTCATGTTCGGGCTTCCGGGTGGGTGCATCCTGCCCGCCTACGATCCGTTGCTCGACAGCAGCATTCGCCACATTCTCGTGCGTCACGAGCAAGGCGCCGGCCACATGGCCGAGGGCTACGCACACGTGACCGGCCGTCCGGGCGTCGCCATGGTCACCAGTGGCCCAGCCGCCACGAACATGGTCACGCCGTTGTGCGACGCCTATATGGACTCGATCCCGATGGTGTGCATCACCGGTCAGGTGCCAACCTCAGCTATCGGCACCGACGCCTTCCAAGAGTGCGACACCGTGGGCATCACCCGCAGCGTCACCAAGCACAACGAGTTGGTGATGAGCGCCCAAGATCTTCCGCTCGCCATTCGTCAGGCGTTCCATATCGCCACTACCGGTCGCCCGGGCCCGACGCTCATCGACATTCCCAAGGACGTGCTGCAAAACAGCATGGAGTGGCACTGGCCAACCGACGCTGAGGTCATCGACAGCCTTCCCGGCTATCGCCCCACGATGAAGGGTCATCCACGGATGATCAAAGAGGCCGCCCGACTCATTCTTGAGTCAGAGCGCCCAATCTTGTACGTGGGCGGCGGTGTGCTCAAGGCCCGCGCTGCCGAGGCGCTGGTCGAGCTCGCCGAGCTCACCAACATCCACGTGGTCACCACCCTCATGGCTCGCGGTGCGTTCCCCGACAGCCATCCGCTGTGCCTCGGTATGCCTGGCATGCACGGCAACGCCACCGCCATCACGGCAATGCAGCAGAGCGATTTGCTGGTGGCCTTGGGTGCCCGTTTCGACGACCGCATCACCGGCAAAGTGTCGTCGTTCGCTCAGCAGGCCAAGATCATCCACGTCGACATCGACCCGGCCGAACAGGGCAAGGTTCGTCGCCCCGATGTGCCAATCGTTGGCGACTGCCGTTTGGTCATCGAAGAAATCGTGAAGGCAATTCGCGAGCTGTTGGCCACCGGCTCAACCCAGGCCGACACTGCCGTGTGGAAGAGCCGCATCAGCGGGTGGCGCGAGCAGTTCCCGTTGTCGTATGAGCCAAGCGAGCCAGGTGAGGCCCTCAAGCCGCAGTTCTGCCTCGAGGCCCTGCGCGACAGCGCTCCTCCCGACACCATTTTGGTCAGCGGCGTTGGCCAGCACCAGATGTGGTCGTCGCAGTACTGGCGTTTCGATAAGCCCTACACGTGGGTCAACTCGGGCGGTCTCGGCACGATGGGCTTCAGCGTTCCTGCGGCTATCGGCGCAAAGGTCGGTCGTCCCGATGCCACCGTGTGGGCCATCGACGGCGATGGCTGCTTCCAGATGACAGCCCAAGAACTCGTCACCGCCAGCACCGAGCGCATCCCCGTGAAGGTCGCCATCTTGAACAACAGCTACCTCGGCATGGTTCGCCAGTGGCAAGAGATGTTCTACGAAGAGCGCTACAGCGAGGTCTATCTGTCGCCTGACACCCCCGACTTCGTGAAGTGGGCAGAGGCAATGGGTTGCGTTGGCATCCGCGTCGATTCGCCAGAAGAAGTGCAGCCGGCCATCGACAAAGCGAACAGCATCGATGACCGCCCCGTCGTGGTCGACTTCCGTGTTGCCGCTTCAGAGAAGGTGTTCCCGATGGTCCCCGCAGGCTTCGGCAACGACGATCTGCTGCTTCCTCCCTCACAAATGGCTCGCAAGGAGTTCCTGCGATGAGCGTTACATCAACAACAAGTCAGCCCAACTACCACATCCTCAGCGTGCTCGTTCAGAACCGTTCGGGCGTTCTCGCTCGTGTGGCGGGCCTGTTCGCCCGCCGCGGCTACAACATCTTCTCGCTGGCCGTTGCGCCAACCGAGGACGAGGCGCTCAGCCGCATCACCGTGGTTGTCGACGTCGAGTCCACACCGCTCGAGCAGATCGTGAAGCAACTGTTCAAGCTGATCGAGGTCGTCAAGATCAGCGAGCTCGATCCTAGACGCAGTGTCGAGCGCGAACTGTTGCTGGCTACAGTGCGGGCCACGTGCGATGATCGCGGCCAAGTTGTCGAGCTGGCCAACATTTTCGAAGGCAAGATTCTTGCAGTCGGAGTCGACGCAATCACGGTGAGCCTCGATGGCCATCCTGACAAACTCGACGATTTTGAAGAACTTCTGCGAGGCTATGGCATCGTTGAATTGCAGCGCACCGGTCGGGTTGCGTTGCCCAAACTGGATCGCGAAGCCCGTCTTCGCGCTGTGAAAGGAAAAGTAGTCTGATGGCAGCCAAGGTGTATTACGAGGCCGATGCGGATCCGTCGATCATTCGCAACCGCAAGGTGGCCATCATCGGCTACGGGTCGCAGGGTCACGCTCACGCGCTCAACCTCAAAGAGTCGGGCGTTCAGGTCGTTGTCGGCTTGCGCGACGGCTCGAAGAGCAAGGCCAAGGCCGAGGCCGCTGGCCTCACGGTGAAGACGATCCCAGAGGCCGCCAAGTGGGCCGACCTGATTATGCTCACCATGCCCGACACCGAGCAGAAGGACACCTACGAGAACGAGATCAAGAAGTACTTGAAGAAGGGCAAGGCGTTGGCCTTTGCTCACGGCTTCAACATCCGCTTCAAGCGCATCCGTCCATCAAAGCTCGTCGACGTCATCATGATCGCCCCCAAGGGCCCAGGTCACCTCGTGCGCCGCACCTACACCGAAGGTGGCGGCGTTCCTGCCATCATCGCCGTGCATCAGGATGCGTCGGGCAGCGCTCACGCATTGGCGCTGTCGTATGCCGATGCCATTGGTGCAGCTCGCGCCGGTGTCATCGAGACCACCTTCACCGAAGAGACCGAGACCGACTTGTTCGGCGAGCAGGCCGTGCTGTGTGGCGGCGTCACCTCGCTGGTGCAGGCTGGCTTCGAGACCTTGGTCGAGGCTGGCTACCAGCCAGAGATGGCCTACTTCGAGTGCTTGCACGAAGTGAAGCTCATTGTTGACCTGATGTACGAAGAGGGCATCGCAGGCATGCGCTACTCCATCTCCGACACCGCCGAGTACGGCGACGTCACCCGTGGTCCTCGCGTTGTGAACGCCAAGACCAAGCTCGAGATGAAGAAAATCCTTAAGGAAATCCAGTCGGGCAAGTTTGCCAAGGAATGGATTGCCGAGAGCGAGAGCGGCCGTGCGCGTTTCAACGAACTGCGTGCCGCTGGCGCTGCTCACCCAATCGAAAAAGTTGGCGCTGAATTGCGTGCCATGATGCCGTTCCTCGGCGCTGGCAAGCAGAAGGTTGCCGACATTTCCGGAGGCTGACGCCTTATCTCACGACACCGAGCGATGCCCCGATTGCGGCAGCCGTGGCGGCAGCGAGTTCACCGAAGTGATGAGCCATTGGCTTGCTCACTCTGGCTCGTGGCCCAACCACAGTGACTGACGCGATCGGGGCATTGTGCTCACTGAACACAGGAGCCCCCGCTGCCATCGAGCTGGGGTACATGTCGTCAAGCACATAGAACCCTGCTGAACGAACGTTGGCGATCGCTCGCTTCGACAGTTGGCGCCGCTGCCCGGCCATTGGCTGCACGTTGACGAGATGCTCTTGATCGGCGTCGCTGAGGAACGTATCGAAGGCCCCCGCTGCGCTGAGGGGCACCACGGTGCCGATTGGCACGGTCATGCGTAATGCGTGCGCACTGTCGATGGCATCGACCACCACCATGCTCAGTCCTTCACGGGCCATCAGCAAGACAGTTTCGCCGGTGTCGTGTTGCAACACCTCGAGGTGCGGTCGCGCTGCGTCGCGCAGACCCGCCGTGTAGCGGGTGCCGATCTGAAAGGCCCGAGAAGTGATCTGCCACTCGCCGCTGTCGCCTTGACGTATCCATCCGGCGTGTCCGAGGGTGATCAATATGCGCTGCACAGCGTTCTTGTCGAGGTCCACCAGACGCGCCAGTGCCGAGACCCCAATGGGCTGAACGGAGGCAAGCGTCTCCATCACCAGGAGCGCATTCTCGACGGATTGGATTGTCTTGACAGCCATAGCAGTGCGGAGCAGACTGTATCACAGAATAACTATTCGTATCACCTAGTGATACAGAAGTTTTTGGAGGGTTTGTGGTTGGCGACGACCGTTACACCGTGATCTCCGCCGACTGTCATGGCGGTGGAGCATTGCTTGATTACCGCCCGTACTTGCCATCGCATTTGCACGCGCAGTTCGATGCGTGGGCCGACTCGTACGACATGATCTACCCAGATCTCCTGGGCGATCTCGGAACACGTAACTGGGATTCGGATCGTCGTCTTGCCGATATGGAGGCCGATGGCGTTGTGGCCGAGGTCATCTACCCAAACACTGTGCCCCCGTTTTACCCACGGTCGTCGCTTACGTTTCAACCGCCCGCAGTAGATGCTGCCGATGTGGCTCGCCGATGGGCAGGCTTGCAGGCGCACAACCGTTGGCTGGCCGACTTCTGCTCGCTCACGCCAGGCCGTCGCGCCGGCATCGCCCAGATCTTGTTGCACGACATCGACGCGGCAGTAGCCGAAGTTCGTTGGGCCAAAGCGAATGGTCTCACCGGTGGCGTGTTGTTGCCGGGTGTGCCGCCCAACTGTGGCTTGCCCGAGTTGTACGACGGCGCCTACTACGAACCGCTGTGGCAGGTGTGTGAAGAACTCTCGATGCCCGTGAACCATCACGGTGGTAGCGCCAGTCCCACGATGACCGATGCGGTCGAGTCGCCGATCATCTTCTTGCTTGAGATCACGTGGTTCTCGCACCGAGCACTGACCCATCTCATGGTTTCGGGAGCACTCGAACGCCATCCCAATATGCAGTTGGTGTTCACCGAACAGGGAACTGCATGGATTCCCGAAGAGTTGGCCCGTCTCGACTATTTCTTCGATCGCATGCGTACCGCCGTTGGCTCCCAAGAGCACGTGTGGGGCGAGCCGGTGATGTCGAAGTTGTCGTTGAGCCCGAGCGAGTATTTCGCTCGCCAATGCAACGTGGGCTCAAGCTTCATTCGTCCGGCCGAGGTGCCGCTGCGTCACAAGGTTGGCCTCGACAAGATCATGTGGGGCAGCGACTACCCACACAAAGAGGCGAGCACGCCGTACACACTCGAAACCTTGCGCGCCGAGTTTGCCGGAGTGCCTCACGATGAGGTGGCGATGATGCTCGGTGGTAACGCTGCTCGGGTCTACGGCTTCGACCTCGAGGCGCTGCGCCCAATCGCACAGCGCATCGGGCCGCTCGTCAGCGATGTCGATGTTCCGTTGCTTCCTGGCGATGTGCCAATGGAAGCCGAGAAGTGTCCGGCCCTGGTGGGTTTCGGAGCGAAGTAGTGAGTGGGCCACGGCCCGATCAGTGAAGAGACAACGGGGGATATCACATGGGAAATATTCGTTACGGCGGCCGTTCGGTCGACCAACTGCGGAACCGCGAACTCGAGACCACCTCGGTTGATACGTGGGCCACAACGCTCACAGCGGTGTACGAAACCGATCCGGAAGCCATCGCAGCAGTGCTGCCGCAGCCACTCACGCCAAGCACCGAGCCGTTGGTGCGGGTCACCTTTGCAACGGTCGATATTGGCCACGGCCGGGCACCATTTGGTGCGGGCACGTTCTCGGTCGAGGCGATGCACGATGGTCTCGTCGGTGGGTACCCGTTGGTGATGCCGATGACCACCGAGCAAGCAGTTGTTGGTGGGCGCGAGACATTTGGGGAGCCCAAGAAGCTTGCCGATGTCACGCTCACGCGAGTAGGCGACGATGTGCGTGGATGGTTTGCCCGCATGGGCGTCACCTTTGTCGAGATCAATGGACGCGTGGTTGGTGAAGAGCCCATTACCCCCGATCGTCGGCGCACCGATTTTTACTTCAAGTTTCTGCTCGACCCCTCAGGCAAGGGCTTCGACAGCGATCCGGCGCTGGTCTATTGCCACCGCGATGAGAAGACCCGCGCTGTGTGGAAGGTCGATGGCGAACTGATTCTGCGCGAATCGAAATTCGATCCAGTAGCCGATCTTCCAGTGCGCAAGCTGCGCTACATGGAGTTTGCTGAGCGTTCGAGCAAGCAGCACGGCGAGATCATCACCACAGTGCCAGGCGAGTGGGTTCGCCCGTTTGTGCACCAGCGCTACGACGACCTCTCGGTCATCGGAGCGGCCGACTGATGCGCACTCTCGAGGGACGCGTCGCAGTGGTCACCGGCGGTGCCGGCGGCTTGGGCCGAGCAATGGGCGAGCGCTTCGCTGGCGCAGGCATGAAAGTCGTGTTGGCCGATGTGCAAGCCGAGCCATTGGCCCGCACCGTGGCCGAGTGTCGCGACGCAGGCATGGACATCATCGGCGTCCCCACCGACGTGACTAACTACGCGTCGGTCGAGGCCCTGCGTGACGCCACGCTTTCGGCGTTCGGCGCAGTGCATGTTGTGTGCAACAACGCAGGCATCGGCGCTGGCGCCGAGGGCCGCATGTGGGAGCACGAACTCAACGACTGGAAGTGGGCAATCGGTGTCAACATGATGGGCGTCGTGCACGGCATCAATGCGTTCGTTCCCGTGATGCTCGAGCAAGACGACGAAGGACACATCGTGAACACGTCGTCGGGCAACGGCGGCGTTTCGCCACTGCCCAGCACACCGCAGTATGCAGCCACCAAAGCCGCAGTGGTCACCATCACCGAGTGTCTGTACGGACAACTTCAAGAAGTTGGATCGAAGCTCGGCGCATCGGTGCTGTTTCCGGGGCCGCACATCTTGCGCACTGGGCTGTTCGAGTCGTGGCGCAGCCGCACCGACGAGTTCGCCAAAGAGCGTCCACGCAAGACCCCATATACAACGGTCGAGGGACTCGAGGCGCAGATGAAGGCGGCTGGCGTGAACATCGCCTACACCCCGGTCGAAGAAGTGGCCGAGCTCGTTGTGGCCGGCCTGCTCGCCAACGAGTTTTGGATGCATCCGCGCAGCGAACGCGGCGACAACCAACTGCTCGCCCGCACTGACTCAATCTTGAACCGCACTAATCCCGCGTATCTCCGCGCTGTACCCGGCTGACCCCGCTCTCCTGAAAGAACTTGCTCATGACAACTGATCCAAATGACCCGTACATCATCGTCTCGGCCGACAGCCACGCTGGCTTGCCCACCGAGGACTACCGCGCCTATCTCTCGGAGAAGGTGCATCCGCAGTTCGACGAGTTCCTCAGCGAACGCGCCGCAGTGCTCGAGGCCAGCACGCGCCTTGGAGTGCGCAACGAGGACTACGCCAAGAAGTG
This sequence comes from Actinomycetota bacterium, assembly GCA_026393695.1. GTDB lineage: Bacteria > Actinomycetota > Acidimicrobiia > Acidimicrobiales > Ilumatobacteraceae > WLMZ01. The sequence goes on along the minus strand of JAPKZR010000141.1, from coordinate 8,946 downwards.
GTTCGAGGAGCACGAAGAGGCGCTGCGTAGCGGTTGGGATGCCGACCGTCGAGACCTCGAACTCGACGGCGACGGCGTTGCTGGCGAAGTGGTGTTTCCCGATGCCGATGCCGTCGAAAGCCGCACCTGCGTGCCGTTTGGTGCTGGCCTGGGATTGTCGGGCGACATGGATCCGGTGTTGGGATTGGCTGGCGCGCAGGCGCACAACCGTTGGCTTGCCGACCTGTGCGCGCATAGCCCCGAGCGCCGTCGTGGCGTGGCCTTGGTGCCGATCACCGCACCGATGCACGAGGTACTCGCCGAGATTCGACGCATCAAGGCCGACGGTCTTGGCGCCGTGATGATCCCCGCGATGTGGATGAATCAGACGCCATATCACGATCGCAGCTACGACCCAGTGTGGGCATTGTGCGAAGAAATGAACCTGCCCATCGTGACCCACTCGGGCCCGGCGGCACGTCACGAATATGGCGATCACCTTGGCATCTACGTCACCGAGGTCACGTGGTGGCCGGCGCGACCAATGTGGTTCATGCTCTGGTCGGGTGTGTTCGAGCGCTTCCCGAACCTCAAGTTCGGTGTCACCGAAGCAGGCTGCTGGTGGTTGCCCGCCTTGATGTGGTTCTGGGACCGTTTGTACCTTGGTCAAAAGGGCACAGAGAAGCTTGGTGCCGATCCATTTCGCGGTGCCGTCTCGATGCCGCCGTCTGACTACATCGACCGCAACGTCTTCATCGGCGCATCAAACACCAAGCGCCGCGAGCTCGGCATGCGCTACGAAATCGGCGTCGACAACATCATGTGGGGCAACGACTTTCCGCACCCCGAGGGCACCTGGCCGAACACTCCTGCGTGGCTCAAGAAGACCTTCCACGACATGCCCATCGAAGAGACTCGCCGGATGGTTGGCCTCGCTGCCGCCGACGTGTACTCGTTCGACCTCGCCAAGTTGGCCCCGCACGCCGAGCGCATTGGGCCAACGCCACGAGACTTCGGCCAGATCACCGACGAAGACCCCACGGGCGATCGCTTGGTGCAGCGCTGGGCATCGACGAAAGCGGTTGGGCGTCACTGGCTCACCGATCACGATTTCCCATTGCTCGATTTGTGACCCGTATTGATGTGTTGTTAATTCCTGATTGATTGAGTCGGGAATTGCGGGGTAGGCTCTGCGGCGTCATCGAGCCGCTTCCTGGTGCTCGGGCAACATGTCAAAGGGAGTCGTCATGAGCAATCCAAACTGGGGTTTTGAGACCCGCCAAATCCATATCGGTGGCGAGCCGGACCCAACCACGGGAGCCCGTGCAGTTCCGATCTATCAGACCACGAGCTATCAGTTCCGCGATTCGGCGCATGCCAAGAACCTCTTCGCGCTGGCCGAGATCGGCAACATCTACACCCGCATCATGAACCCCACGCAGCTCGCTCTTGAGTCGCGTATCAACTCGCTTGAGGGCGGTTGCATGACAGCGGTTGGCCTGCCAGGCGCGCTGGTTGTGGCCTCGGGCCAGTCGGCCGAGACGCTCGCAATTCTCACCTTGGTCGAAGCCGGTGGACACATCGTTGCTTCGCCATCGCTGTACGGCGGTACCTACAACTTGCTGCATCACACGCTTCCCAAGATGGGCATCAACGTCACGTTCGTCGATGACCCACACGATCTCGAGCAGTGGCGCAGCGCCATTCAGCCGAACACCAAGCTGTTCTTCGGCGAAGTCTTGGCGAACCCGAAGAACGACGTGTTCGACATCGAAGGTGTCAGCAAGGTCGCACACGAAAACGGCATTCCGTTGATGGTCGACAACACCGTCGCCACGCCGTACCTCATCCGCCCGTTCGAGTGGGGCGCCGACATCATCGTGCACAGCCTCACCAAGTTCATCGGCGGCCACGGCACATCAATCGGTGGCGCAATCATCGATGGCGGCACGTTCGACTACGCCGCAAGCGGTCGCTTCCCCAACATGACCGAGCCAGACCCGAGCTACCACGGCCTGCCCTACTTCCCAGCGCTGGGTCATGGTGCGTTCATCATCAAGGCTCGCGTGCAGATCTTGCGCGACCTCGGCGCAGCCATCTCGCCATTCAACGCATTCATGATTCTGCAGGGCCTCGAGACATTGAGCCTGCGCATGGAGCGTCACTTCCAGAACACCGACAAGGTGGCCAAGTTCTTGGTTGCTCACCCACAGGTGCTCAGCGTGAACTATGCCGGTCTCGAGACCAGCGCATGGCACGAGCGTGCCAAGAAGTACGGCGGCGGCAAGGGCTACGGCTCAGTCATTGCGTTCGAGATCAAGGGCGGCGTTGAGGCCGGCCAGAAGTTCGTCGAAGGCGTAGAGCTGCACAGCCACGTGGCCAACATCGGCGATGTGCGCAGCTTGGTGATTCACCCAGCCAGCACCACCCACAGCCAGCTCAGCGACACCGAGCAGGTTCAGTCGGGCGTAACGCCAGGTCTGATCCGTTTGAGCGTTGGCCTCGAGTCGATCGACGACATCCTCGCCGACCTCGCCTTGGGCTTCGCCGCCGCGGGCTGAGCCACGCGGTAACTGCAATTACGGTTCGTCGGGGAACTCGAGGTCATTCAAAAAGGCCTCGAGTTCCGCGGCGAGATCTTCGCTCGTGGGCAACAGTGCTTCGGCGCGTTGGTCGAATTGACGCTCGAGCATGCGCACGTAGCTGATGGCCTGAGCATCTTCGGCTACGGCTTCGTCGTGAAGCGATTGCCACCGCTCGATCTCGGCGGCGAGTTCGACATGATCTGTGGGCACACCGAGCACATGCTCGAGATGGTGCAACAGGGCCGCCGATGATTTGGGATGTTGAGCGTTGCCCAAGTAGTGCGGCACGCCGACACGCAACGAGATGGCGGCCATGTTGAGCTTCTCAAGCCGTTGCTGCAGCACGCCAACAACCCCGGTGATGCCTTGGTACTGCGGACGGCTAAGACCCAAGCGACGCACCAGTTCGTCGTTTGTAGAGCTGCCCACAACCAGTGGCACCCGAGAGTGCGGAACGGCATCGGCGTTTGCACCGATGGTGACCACGAGCTCGCATTCGAGCCGCAGCGCGAGGGCTGAGATGCAATCGCAGTAAGTGCTCCAGCGCACGTGAGGCTCGACGCCCGAGAGCACGATGAGATCGTGTGAGCCACCCGGAAAGCGGGCGAGGCGAAACTCATTGACGGGCCAGCGAATCTGGCGCTCTTCGTTCTCGTCGAACCAGACCTCAGGGCGTTCTTGGGTGAAGTCATAGAACGGATCTGGATCGATAGTGGCAACCACCGGAGCGAAACGATCGCGCAGCAACCACTCGAGCGCGCCGGTAGCCGTAGCCGAAGCATCGAACCAGCCCGTGAGGGCCACGATCAAGATGGGTCGGTTCAGCGGCGCGAGGCCTTCTGTGTGAGTGCTGAGCACTTCGTCGACTCGCATGGGGTCAGTCTTGCAGCGCGGCAGCGACGAAGTCGATGCATTCGGTGAGGGCAACCACATCGGCAGGGTCGACAGCCGGGAACATGCCCACGCGCAATTGGTTACGGCCAAGCTTGCGATAGCTGTCGGTGTCGACGATGCCGTTTGCGCGCAGCGCTGTGCACACATCGTTGGCGTCGACGCCGGTGAGATCGATGGTGCCGACAACCTCGGAGCGCTTGGCTGGATCAGCAACAAACGGGCTTGCCCAGTCGCGCTGGTTGGCCCAGTTGTAGAGCGCCTGCGACGATTGGACGCTGCGCTGGTTCGCCCAAGCGAGGCCACCGTTGCTGAGCATCCACTGCAGTTGGTCGTTGAGCATCACCAAGGTGGCGAGCGCGGGCGTGTTGTAGGTCTGGTTCAACAAGCTGTTGTCGAGTGCGATGTTGAGATCGAGAGATGCGGGCACCCAGCGCTTGGTTGCGCTGATCGAACGGATGCGTTCGAGCGCTGCCGGCGAACATGCCGCAAGCCACAGACCGCCGTCGCTGGCGAAGGACTTTTGCGGTGCGAAGTAATACACATCGACTTCAGCGGGGCTCCACAGCAGGCCGCCTGCTGCCGAGGTGGCATCGACCACGACCAGCGAATCGGTTGCAGCGCCAGAGGGACGGGTGAGCGACATCATCACGCCCGTAGAGGTCTCGTTATGGGTGAGGGCGTAGATGTCGGCGCCGTCGATAGCGGTGAGCGTGGGGTGGTCACCCGGATCGGTGCGCACCACGGTGGGGGTGCCAAGGTGCGGGGCTGCTGCAGCTGCCTCGGCGAACTTCGATGAGAACTCACCGAACACGGCGTGTGCGCTGTGCTCGCGGATGAGGCCGAAGGTGGCGATGTCCCAGAACACGGTTGAGCCGCCGTTGCCCAGCACGATTTCCCATCCGTCGGGAAGGCCGAACAGGTCGCAGAGGCCCGAGCGCACGGCGCCGACCAGATTCTTCACTGGGGCCTGGCGGTGGCTTGTGCCCAAAATGTTGATGGCGGCCGCCGACAGGGCTTCGATTTGGGCTGGGCGCACCTTCGAGGGGCCGCAACCGAATCGGCCATCAACTGGGCGCAGGCTGGCGGGAATTGAAATTGAGCGTGGGTCCGTCGCTGTCACTGTGCAAGCATGTCAGCTATGAGTTCGTCTTCCTCCATGGGTTTTGTAACACCTCGCCGCGCGTCTGAGCGACTGGCCTCTATCGCTGAGTCAGCCACGCTTGCCGTTGACGCCAAGGCCAAGGCGCTCAAGGCCACTGGCGAGAACGTCATCGGTTTCGGCGCGGGCGAGCCCGACTTCCCGACGCCAGAGCACATCGTTGAAGCAGCGGTTGCTGCATGTCGCGACGTGAAGAACCATCGCTACACACCAGCCGCTGGTCTGCCCGAGTTGCGGGAGGCCATCGCTGTGAAGACCCTGCGCGACAGCGGCTTTGAGACCACTGCCAACCAAGTGTTGGTCACATGTGGCGGCAAGCACGCAGTGTTCACGGCGTTCGCAGCATTGTGCGACCCAGGCGACGAAGTGATTTTGCCGGCCCCGTACTGGACCACGTATCCCGAAGCCGTCACTCTCGCTGGCGGTGTTCCGGTGGTTATCGAAACCACCGAAGAGACCGGATTCCGGGTCACCGTAGAACAGCTCGATGCAGCGCTCACCAGTCGCACCAAGGTGTTGCTGTTCGTGTCGCCAGACAACCCCAGCGGCGCCGTGTATCCGCCCGAAGAGGTCGAGGCCATTGGCCGCTGGGCTGTCGAGAAGGGCGTCTGGATCATCACCGACGAGATCTACGAACACCTCACCTACGGCGAGAACCGTTTTGTCTCGATGCCCACGTTGGTGCCCGAGGTTGCGAACCAGTGCATCATCGTCAACGGTGTTGCTAAGACCTACGCGATGACCGGTTGGCGTGTTGGCTGGATGATCGGGCCTAACGACGTGATGAAGGCTGCGATCAACTTCCAGTCGCACGCAACATCAAACGTGAGCAACGTTGCGCAGCGCGCCGCGTTGGCGGCTGTCAGTGGCGATCTATCGGCAGTGCACATGATGCGCGAAGCGTTTGAGCGCCGCGGCAAGATCATGCACGGCATGCTCAACGACATCCCGGGCGTTACGTGCATCGAGCCGCAGGGCGCCTTCTACTGCTTCGCCAATATGAGTGGTTTGCTCGGTCGGTCGCTGAGCGGTCACACATCAAAAAGCACGCTCGAACTCTCCGAGATTGTGCTCAGCCAGTCGAAGGTTGCGTTCGTCCCCGGCGAAGCCTTTGGTGCTCCGGGCTACGCGCGGTTCTCATTTGCGCTCGGCGACGAGGATCTCATCGAGGGCATCCGTCGTATCGGCGAGTTCGTCGCCGGCTAACTCCGTTCGCTCAGAAAGCGTCAGCGCACGGTAACCGTGCGCTGACGCTTGCTGGAGAAAATCAGCGGGGCGATCTCAGTAGTCGATGCCGCGTTTGGCGGCGATACCGCTGGTGTAGGCGTGCTTGATCTCGCGCATTTCGGTAACCGTGTCGGCGATGTCGATGAGTGCTTGCGCTGCATCGCGTCCGGTGACGACGACGCTCACGTGTGCGGGGCGATCGCGCAGCACTCGAATGACCTCGTCGCTGTCGATCCAATTCCAGGTCATCAGGTAGGTGAGCTCGTCGAGAATCACGAGATCGTGCTTGCCGGCTTCGATGATGTCGCGGGCGATGTTCCAACCACGCTGGGCGAGGTCTTTGTCGTGGCTGAGGTCTTCGGAGTCCCAGGTAAAACCTTCGCCGAACGATTCCCAGTGAACACCGAGCTGTCGGCCGATGGTCTCTTCGCCCACCTTCCATTCGCCGCTTTTCACGAACTGCAGCACGGCCACGTTCCAGCCGCGAGCAACGCCGCGCACCATCACGCCAAACGCCGCTGAGCTCTTGCCTTTGCCGTTGCCCGTGTTCACCAGCAGCAGCGATTTCGCGCTGCGCAGACCGTCGGGCCGAGGGTCTTCGGTGAGTGGATCGTCGGCCGAGTTGTCGTTGGGGGTATGAGTACTCATGGAAGCGCGAAGTCTAGACAGCACCTGATATGTTCAGTTCGCTCGGTCCGCCGAGTGATACAGAATCCAGCGAAGTCGGTGTAAACCCGACGCTGTCCCGCAACGGTGATGCTGTTCACAAGGTGTGAACAGACGAGTCCGGTCGCCTGGTCTGTATGCGCAACCGAAACCCTCGAGGCAAGGGTGGTTCGCTTGAAGGGCAACCTTCGCTCGGATCCGTCTTTGTCCTCCAAATCCTTGGAGGATTTTTTTATGTCACGTGTCAGTCATTCCCGCTTCAAACCGGCGGTAGCGCTGCTGGGCTTATCGCTTGCGGTACTTGCCGGCTGCGGCAGCGATGCACCTACGGCGGCCAATACCGGTTCTGTAGCGCCCGATCGGATCGCGGCGTCATCAACGACTGAAGTCGCTTCGGTGACTACCGAGGTTGCCTACTCAGCTGCCGATGCCAACGGAACCGTCACCTTGTCGGCTCAGCCGGTGAAGATCATCTCGCTGTCGCCTACGCACACCGAAATGCTGTTTGCAATCGGCGCTGGCAGCCAAGTCATTGCAGTCGACGACCAGTCGAACTTCCCGGCCGAAGCATCTGCCGTGAAGAGCGACCTGTCGGGCTTCACCCCGAACATCGAAGCGATCGCTGGTTACGAACCCGACCTCGTGGTCATCAGCGCCGACATGTCCAAGCTTGCTGAGCAGCTCAGCCAGATTGGTATTCCGGTGTGGCTCGGTCTTTCGGCAGCGTCGCTCGACGATGTTTACGCTCAGATCAACCAACTTGGCGCGCTCACGGGCAACGGTGAGGCCGCTTCGGCGCTCGTCTCGAAGATGACCGCCGACGTCGCCTCCATCGTCGCCGAGGTTCCCAAACTGAGTAAGCCGCTCACCTACTACCACGAGCTCGACCCCACGTATTACTCGGCGACGTCGAACACGTTCGTTGGCCAGTTGTACGCAATGGCGGGCCTGCGCAACATCGCCGACACCGCCGAAGCGGGCAATGCCTATCCGCAGCTGAGCGCTGAGTTCATTGTTTCGCAGAACCCCGACATTGTCTTTCTTGCCGACACCAAGTGCTGCCAGCAAGACGCAGCCTTGGTGACAGCACGCGACGGTTGGTCGCAGGTGAATGCAGTGAAGAACGGCAACGTCGTGGCGATGGACGACGACATCGCATCGCGATGGGGCCCTCGTGTTGTTGACTACTTGCGTGCAATTGTCGACGCTGTGAAAGCAGCGTCCGCGGGTTCGGCAGGCTGATCGAATGGCCCTGGCAACCACCAGCCTCGACACCGACTCGCGTCGCGTGTCTGGTCGTAACTGGTGGTTGCCCGCGTCCATTGTGTTGCTCATCGGAGCCTTTGTGCTCGGTGCGTGCATCGGGCCCGCTGGTCGCATCTCGAGTGCCAACTGGCACTTGATCTGGAGTGTGCGCATGCCTCGCGTTGCACTCGCTGCGCTGGTCGGCGCGATGCTGTCGATCGCCGGCGCGAGCTATCAGGGAGCCTTTCGCAACCCGTTGGCAGATCCGTATCTACTCGGCGTTGCTTCGGGAGCCGGTCTCGGTGCCACCATCGTGTTCGTGATTGGCCGCGCCAACACCAACGGATGGCTCATCGATCCACTGCCGCTAGCGGCGTTCGTTGGCGGGCTCATCGCTGTGATGTTCACGTACATGGTGGGTGCAGCGTTTGGGGCCTCGAGCTCATCGCGATCGTCGATCACCTTGGTGCTTGCGGGCGTGGCGGTCACCTCGTTGGCCACAGCTATTCAAACCTTTGTGCTGTACCAAAATAACGATGTCATCCGCGAGGTATACAGCTGGATTTTGGGTCGTCTGAACACGGCCACATGGCAAGACGTTCGACTCGTGGCGCCGTACATCGTGATCAGCTCGATCGTGTTGTTGTTGCACCGACGTCAGCTCGATCTGCTGCGAGTGGGCGACGACGAAGCCGCGTCGCTGGGCATGCAGGTTGGCCGAGTCCGGCTCATTGTGGTGATTGCTGCCACTCTCGGTACGGCGGCCGCGGTGTCAGTGAGCGGCCTCATTGGGTTCGTTGGCATTGTTGTGCCGCATGCAGTGCGCATGATGGCTGGGGCGAGTTACAAACGTCTGTTGCCGCTCACGGTTGTGCTCGGTGCCACGTTTTTGATTCTCACTGATATTCCCGGCCGCGTGCTCACCCACGGCGCCGAGACACCTATCGGAGTAGTGACGGCGTTCTTTGGAGCGCCGTTCTTCATCGTGGTGCTGATGAACAAGAGGTTGTCGCAATGAGTTCCGTTGCTCTTTCTCGTCTCAGCGTTCGCTACGGCAAGCGCACCGTGGTGCACGAGTACACAGAGACCATTAAGCCCGGCGATTGGCTGTGTCTCATCGGGCCCAACGGTGCCGGAAAATCGTCGATCCTTCGAGCGGTAGCTGGGCTCGCGGCCCACACCGGTGAGATC
>JAPKZR010000323.1 GCA_026393695.1 Actinomycetota bacterium | reverse complement strand
TTCGGATGCTGTACAAGAACAGCGCAGCAACCAACAATGCGATCAGCAGGAGCAACATCACTGCAGGCGGTTGTGCCTTGAGCACCGAATACAGCGCGCCCTGCACGTAGCCGCGGCGCTCGGTGGTGAGTTGGTAGCGCTCGAGCCAGTACGCCCCGGCACGAAGGACGGCCAAGATCGAGAGCAACACGGCGAAGTGAGCCTTCGAGGCACGACGGGCCTTTGGCATTGGCGGGGCGATCACTACGCCGCCGCTGAGCACATGAGCCGCAACGGTAAGCAGCAACACCAGCAACACCGCGAGGAACAGCCAGTCGAACAAGAAGATCAAAAACGGCAACCGGAAGACGTAGAAGCCGATGTCTGTTGCGAACTGCGGATCGTTCTTACCGAAGTTCACGCTGTTGCGAAACAGCAGCCACTCTTGCCAATGGCCCGACGCCGGGACGGCAACAATGAGCGCCAGGAAGCCCGCTGCCACAACGCGCACAAGGCGCATGCGATTGCCAAACACCTCGTGAAAACGAACGACTGCAACATGGGTATCGCCGTTGAAACCGCTGGGCGCCAAACGATCGGCGATGAGCAGGTTGAGCGCAGCGAGTAACAAGAACAACAACGCAAAGCCAGCGAACAAAAACAGCTTTGAGCCAAGAACTCCCCAGAACACGTCGGTGCGCTCGAGGCTGGAGTGCCACAGGTAATCGATATAGAAACCGGCAATCGCTCGGGAAGCAAGCAACAACCCCACCAACACAACAGCCGTGACGATCAGCGCCATGCGCCCACGATCGCTGATTCGTGATGGTCGACGGAGGCGGCTGGGAAGGTCTGCAGGATCTCGCACAGGGCGAGACTAACCGGGGGTTACGGTGAGTGCGCCGCGATCGTAAGCAAGGCGCACGATCTCTTCGACATATTCGTCGATGCGATGCGCTTTCCATTCGCGATAGATGCCGCGAACTTCGTTGGCCAAGTCGCTGTTCACGCCGGCAGCCTTATCGATGCTTCGTGTGAGGCGATCGCGTAACGGCGAAATGATGTCGTTCGTCACGGCGTCGAGTGCTGGCCGAACAATGGCCGGATTGCGACCATCTGAGCCACCTTGTGCTCCGGCCACTGCAGCAGCAACAAGGTCTTTCTCGACAGCTGCTGAGTAGCGAGCCGACTGATCGGCTTCCCATGGCAACAGATCATCGAGCGTACGAACGGGTTCCTTGCGACGCAGCAGATCGAGCAGTTCGTTCTGCTCATCGGCCAGCACTCGCTTGAGCTTGCGTGACGCCGACAAGATCAGCGGCACAACAGCTTCGGCAACGGTGTCAACACCCGACTCGGTTTGCGACTCTTCGTCTTCGTCTTCCACCTCGGCGGCTGGCTCTTCGACGCGGACGGTGCGTTCGACCACAGTGTCTGCGCGAGATTCGCGAAGGCGAGCAAACAGGTCGTCGACAGAGCTCGTTGGCTTGGTCTCGGCCCGATCAGAGGTCTTCGCAAACAACGACACAACCCGAGCAGGCTCGCGGTCGTTGTTGTCGTTGCGGTCGTCGAATGGTGCCGGCTCGGGCATCGAGACAACCGTGTCATCGTGAGGCTCAACCAGTTGCAAGCCAATGGTGTCGTCGTCAGCGTCGCCGAACACGTCAGCTTCAGCTTCAACTTCGATGTCAATGTCGAGTTCGACGATCTCGATCTCGACCTCGGCCTCGGCCTCGGCAACCTCAACCTGAGTCTGCGCCACCTGATCGAGATCGTCATCGTCTCGGTCGGGCTGCATGTACATCGAGGTGGCAGGGACCATCAGCGGCACAGGGCCAGTAGTGGGCTGAAGGTTCACGTATTCGACTGGCTCGCCCAATGGCGTGAGCTCGGCCATCACATCGACCGCCGCGAGGCGCGAGCGCTCGAACGCTTGCAGCAACCTGTCGCGGCCATGGATCAACTGTTCGAGTTGCTGGCGAGCCAACTCGCGACGGCGAGCCAACTCGCTCAAGACCCGCTCGCGATAGGCGCGGGCCTCGTTGACCATGTCGCGGCCTTGCTGCTTGGCCATCTGCACTTCGGCCTCAGCATCGGACGCAGCATCTTGGCGACGACGCGCTGATTCGATCTCGGCTTCTTCACGAAGACGTTGCGCTTCGTCGGTGGCCTCACGCAGTAGGCGGGCACTGCCGTCTTCGGCGCGTGCACGAATCTGGGTCGCAGCTTCACGGGCAGTCTGCAGAACGCGAGCAGCCTCTTCGCCCAACAGGCGCGTGGCGGTGTCGTCGTCCATCGTGACTGAATCGGGTG
>JAPKZR010000274.1 GCA_026393695.1 Actinomycetota bacterium | reverse complement strand
GTTCGAGCGCGGACTCGTTGGTGTGCCGGGAACCCCCGAACTCATCGGAGCGAACGCAGAGGCAATCTCAACTGCTGAAGACCGCGAGAAGTTCAAGAAGGCGATGATCGAGATCGGTCTCGATGTGCCAGCGAGCGGGATTGCTCACACTCTCGACGAAGCCATCAAGGTGCTCGAAACCATTGGCCTTCCATGCATCATTCGCCCGGCATACATCCTCGGTGGCCGCGGCACCGGTATCGCCTCTTCCTTCGAAGAGTTCACGCACTTGGCCAGCGAAGGAATTGCCTGCAGCCCCATCGGCGAGATTCTGGTTGAGACCAGCATCGCCGGCTGGAAAGATACGAACTCGAAGTCATGCGTGACCGAAACGACAACTGCGTCATCATTTGCTCCATCGAGAACTTCGATCCAATGGGCGTGCACACCGGCGACTCGATCACGGTGGCCCCAGCGCAAACGCTCAGTGATGTCGAGTACCAGCGCATGCGCGACGCAGCGTTTGCGTGTATTCGTCGAGTCGGTGTCGAGACCGGCGGATCCAATGTGCAGTTCGCAGTGAACCCACTCAACGGCGACCAGGTTGTCATCGAAATGAACCCACGCGTGTCGCGGTCGTCGGCGTTGGCATCGAAGGCAACTGGCTTTCCCATCGCCAAGATCGCGGCGAAACTCGCCGTTGGGTACACGCTCGACGAGATCCCCAACGACATCACCAAGATGACGCCGGCCAGCTTCGAGCCGAGCATCGACTACGTCGTCACCAAGATCCCGCGCTGGGCGTTCGAGAAGCTGCCCGGCACCAGCGGCGTGCTTGGCACACAGATGCAAAGCGTGGGCGAGGCGATGTCCATCGGCCGCACATTCCCCGAGAGTCTGCAGAAGGGCCTTCGCTCGCTTGAGCAGGGTCGCATGGGACTCAACTGCGACCCAGCCGAACTTCAATACGCCGAACTCTCCGACGAGACATTGCTCACCGCTGTTGGCATCCCAACACCCGAGCGCATCTTCCAGGTCGGCGAACTTCTACGTCGCTCGCTCTCGATCGAAACCATTCACGACGCCTGCCGCATCGACCCGTGGTTCCTCGATCAGATGAGCATCATCATCGAAGAGCGCACGGTGCTGAACCAGCGCGGCCCTGCCGCAGCGCTCACCCGTGCCGAATGGCGTCGCGCAAAGCGGCTTGGGTTCAGCGATGCGCAGTTGGCGTATCTCTGGAACGAATCTGAAGCACACGTTCGTTCCGCTCGCGAAGCCGCTGGTGTTGTGCCCACGTACAAGACCGTCGATACGTGCGCCGCCGAGTTCGCTGCGCAGACCCCGTATCACTACAGCACCTACGAAGACGAAGATGAAGTGCGTCCTTCCACGAAGCCCAAGGTCATCATCTTGGGCTCGGGGCCGAACCGCATTGGGCAAGGCATCGAGTTCGACTACTGCTGCGTACATGCTTCGTTCAGCCTGCGCGAAGCGGGCTTTGAGACCGTGATGGTCAACTGCAACCCCGAGACGGTCAGTACCGACTACGACACCAGCGATCGTCTCTACTTCGAGCCGCTCACCAAAGAAGATGTGCTCAACGTGATTGCGGCCGAGACTGCAGCAAGTGGGGGAGTCGCACCCAAGGTCATCGTGTCGCTCGGCGGACAGACTCCGCTGAAGCTGTCTGGCGAGTTGCCGCCCAGCATCATTGCGGGCACGTCGCCTGCCTCTATCGACCTTGCCGAAGACCGTGAGAAGTGGGCGGCGTTGTGTCAGAGCCTCAACATTCCTCAGCCTCCTGGTGGCACTGCATTCGACCTCGAGCAGGCGCTGCAGATTGTCGACACGGTTGGCTTCCCCGTTCTCGTTCGTCCGAGCTATGTGCTTGGGGGTCGCGGTATGCAGATCGTGCACGACCGTAACCATCTCGCTCGGGCAATGGCCGAACTGTCCGGCTTCGGCAGCCTCGGCAAGGAGGGCGGGCTCTCGTCTGAGCGGCCCGTGCTCGTCGACCGCTTCCTCGAGGATGCCACCGAGGTCGATGTCGACGCAGTTCGCGACCACACTGGTGAGGTACTCATCGGTGGCGTCATGGAGCACGTCGAAGAAGCCGGCATCCATAGTGGCGACTCAGCATGTGCAATTCCGCCGCAGACATTGCCAGGTTGGGTTGTCGAGGTCATCGAGTCGTACACGCGGGCCATCGCCGCTGCACTCGATGTTCGCGGGCTCATCAATGTTCAGTTCGCTGTGCTCGGCACAACGGTCTACGTCATCGAAGCCAACCCACGCGCCAGTCGCACGGTTCCGTTCGTCGCCAAAGCCACCGGTGTGCCGTTGGCCAAGGTGGCCACCCGAGTCATGCTGGGCGCCTCGCTTGGCGAGCTTCGCATCGAGGGCTTGCTGCAGAACCCGGTGAGCAACGGTCATGTTTGCGTGAAAGAGGCCGTGCTGCCCTTCAGTCGCTTCCCCGATGTCGACACGGCGCTCGGACCGGAAATGCGATCCACTGGCGAGGTCATGGGTATCGACACCACGTTCGGTCGGGCATTCTTCAAGGCCGAACTCGCGGCAGGCACGCTCTTGCCTACGTCGGGCACAGTGTTCTTGTCGCTGGCCGATGGAGACAAGCCTGCTGGCATTGTCGTTGCCACTCGGCTTCGTCAACTCGGACTCGGCATTGCCGCCACCGTTGGCACCGCTGCCTACCTCGCCAAGTTTGGCATCACCGTCGATCAGGTGGTGGGCAAAGTCAGCGAGGGTGCCAAGATCACCGCCGTCGACCTGATTGCCGACGGCAAGGTGAGCTTCGTCGTGAACACGCCACAAGGTCGTGGCGGACGCACCGATGGCGAACGCATTCGTAAGGCGGCCAACGTGCACCGGGTCAGTTCGGTCACCACAGTCGAAGCCGCGCTCGCCGCGATGCAAGGACTCTTCGAGCAGGCCGGTGAACCGCTTGAGGTTCGAACGCTGCAGGAGTATCACGCCCGATGAGTGCGCCAGCGCCTGTGAGTCAACCCGACATGTCCGTCATGGTTGGCACGCTCGCGTTTGCTAATCCGATCATGACCGCATCGGGTACGTCGGGCCACGGTAGCGAGCTCGCGCCCTACGGCGATCTGGCGCGCCTCGGTGCTGTTGTCGTCAAGTCGTTGGCGCCCTACGAGTGGGCGGGCAATCCGGCCCCACGTGTGCACCCCACGCCGCAAGGCATGATCAATGCTGTCGGGCTGCAAGGCGCCGGCGTGCAACGTTGGATCCATGAAGAACTCCCAGCGCTCGCCGCTACCGGTGCCAGAGTTGTGCTCAGTATCTGGGGCCGCTCGGTGGCCGACTACGCCGCCGCCGCCGAACAGGTCGCAGCGATTGGTTCGGCCGTCGTTGCTGTCGAGGTCAACTTGTCGTGTCCGAACCTCGAAGGGCGTCGTGGCATCTTTGCTCACGACCCTGCGCTCAGTGCCGAGGTCATGGCCGCCACAGCCGTTTGTGGCCGTCCGCGCTGGGGCAAACTCAGCCCGAACACCGATCGACTCGTCGAGGTGGCCGCAGCGGTTCACGAGGCCGGCGCCGAAGCAGTCACACTGATTAACACGTTGCTCGGCATGGTCATCGATCCGGTGTCGCGACGGCCAGCGTTAGGTAACGGTGGCGGCGGATTATCGGGGCGAGCTATTCACCCAATTGCCGTGCGGGCTGTGTACGACGTGCATGCTGCATTGCCAACGTTGCCCATCATCGGGGTCGGGGGAGTCGCCAGCGGATGGGACGCAGCCGAACTCATCTTGGCTGGGGCGTCGGCTGTTCAGGTGGGCACCGCCACGTTTGCCGATCCACGCGCTCCATGGAATGTGCTCGAGCAACTCCAGTCGTGGGCAACCGGCGAGGGTATCACTGCGTTGCGCGAACTCACCGGTGAAATCGGGTGACTTGTGTCGTCGTTTGCGCACACAGGGAATGGCAGATCGCGGCGTCCTCGCGGGCTAGAGTTCGCACATGGCTACTCCTCCCGTACTGACTCCCGAACAGCGTGCAAACGCACTTGCGAAAGCCGCTGAGGCACGCGCCGCACGCGCCGAATTGAAGACCCAGCTCAAGCTTGGCTCGGTCACACTTGCCGAAGCGCTGGCATCAACCAACAACACTGTTGGCAAGCTCAAGGTCGTCTCGATGCTCGAGTCGCTTCCAGGCGTCGGCAAGGTCAAGGCACGCAAGGTCATGACCGAAATCGGAATCGCCGACAACCGTCGCGTCCAAGGCCTCGGCACGCAGCAGAAGCAGGCCTTGCTGGACCAGCTCGGCAAGTAATGCGTCAGCGGCGCTCGTGAGTCACGGCGAGCCGCTGATCATCGTTGTGTCAGGCCCCGGTGGGGTCGGCAAAGGAACGATCGTCGAGGAGCTTGTCAAGAGAGATCCAAAGCTGTGGCTCAGTCGCAGCTGGACCACTCGCGCCCGGCGCGAGAGCGAACCCGCCGACGCATACGTGTTTTCGACTCGAGCAGAGTTCGAAGCTCGCATTGCCTCGGGCGGATTCCTCGAGTGGACCGAGTTTCTCGGCAACTACTACGGCACCCCGAACCCCGAACCCATCGATGCGCTCGATCTCGTTCTTGAGATCGAAGTCGATGGAGCACGGCAAGTCACAGAGCTACGCGAAGATGCCGTATTGATCTTCGTATTGCCTCCGTCACGGGCCGAGCAAGAGCGCAGATTGCGCGGCAGAGGCGACGCTGATCAAAAGGTCGCCGAACGTTTACGCAAGGCCGAAGACGAAGAACCTGTCGGAATGGCGTTGGCCGACTACGTCGTGGTCAACGACGATCTCGAACAGACCATCGACGAGATGCTGGCAATTATTTCCCATTGCCGCAATAACCCCAACCGGGTTCGCACCCGTGTGGGCCACGATCAATAGATAAGCACTGAATCCGCAGTCGTGACCGCTAAGCTTTCACGGCTACTTACCGAGGAGGCCGCAGCCCATGGCGCGTACCAACGACACGATGATGAATCCACCGATCGAGGAGCTTCTCGACCGCACCGATTCCAAATTCAGCCTCGTCACCCTGGCGGCGCGACGCGCCCGTCAGATCAACTCGTACTTCAACCAGCTCGGCGACGGACTCGGTCATATGGTTCCTCCGCAGGTGTCATCGATCGCCCGCAAGCCGCTGAGCATCAGCTTCGAAGAGATCGCTGCCGACAAGATTGTTCCGGTTCCGGTTGCTGTCGCTGTCGTAGAAGAGGCCGCAGCCGACGAGGCTGACACCGCCGTCTGAGACGGAGGTTCGCCATGTCGGCAGTACACGGCAAGACCATTGTCGTCGGAGTAACCGGCGGTATTGCTGCGTACAAGGCAGTCGATTTGTGTCGTCGATTGGTCGATGCAGGCGCCCATGTGGTGCCCGTGATGACCGAAAGCGCCGAACGTTTTATCGGTCGCACCACGCTTTCGGCGCTCTCGAGCGAGCCGGTGCAGACCAGCCTGTGGGAGGAGGCGTCGCCCATCCCGCACACCAAGCTCGGTCAGCGCGCCGACCTCATTATCGTGGCTCCGGCTACAGCGCATGTCATCGCTGCATACGCAGCCGGGCTCAGCACAGACCTGCTCACCAACACTTTGTTGGCCACTCGAGCGCCGGTCATCGTGTGTCCCGCGATGCACACCGAAATGTGGGAGCACCTCTCGGTGCAAGACAACCTGGCCGTGTTGCGTCGTCGAGGTGTTGTCATTGTCGAACCCGATGAGGGTCGCCTCGCTGGCGGCGATGTTGGTAAGGGTCGCCTTGCCTCCCCTGAGCGAATCGTGGCGGCCGCCGAGCGAGTGCTTGGGCCCGCCGATTTCGTGGGCGTGCGCGTTGTCGTCACCGCTGGCGGAACCCGTGAGCCAATCGATGCGGTGCGTGTCATTGCCAACCGCAGCAGCGGTAAGCAGGGTTATGCCATTGCCGCCGAGGCTGCGTCACGCGGCGCCATAGTCACCCTCATCTCCACCGTCGAGTTACCAACGCCTGCCGACGTAGAACTCGTCGCGGTCGAGACCGCCGCCGAAATGGGCGCCGCAGTCATCGCCGCTGCGGCCTTGGCCGATGTCGTGGTGATGGCGGCCGCTGTCGCCGATTTTCGTCCAGTTCAAGTTGTCGACAACAAGATCAAAAAAGATGACGGGGCATTCGATCTGGTCCTCGAGTCCACTGCCGACATTTTGGCGGGTCTCGGCGAGCGTAAGACCCCCAGCCAGACATTGGTCGGCTTCGCCGCAGAGACCGACGATCTCGTCGCCAACGCCGAGGCAAAGATGCGGCGTAAGAACCTCGATCTTGTCGTTGCTAACGATGTCAGCGCTGCTGGCGTAGGATTCCAGCACGACACCAACGCTGTGTGTCTGCTTCGGCCCGACGCAGCGATGGTCACGATCAGCCTCACCGACAAACGGTCGGTTGCTCGCGCGGTTCTCGACTCAATAGCCGCGATTCGGCTCGCCAAGTCGTGACATACTCATTCAGTTCTAACGTGACAATCTCAACCATCGAAATCAATCGGGGAGCAGTGCAGTGAGCAAGTGGACATTCACAAGTGAAAGCGTGACCGAGGGTCACCCCGACAAGATGGCCGACCAGGTCAGTGATGCCGTACTCGACGCCATCCTCACCGAAGACCCCAACGGCCGTGTTGCCTGTGAGACATTGCTCACCACTGGCTTGTGCGTGGTGGCCGGCGAGATCACCACATCGGCCTATGTCGACATTCCCAAGTTGGCCCGTGAGGTCATCAAAGAGATCGGCTACGACAACGCGCTGTACGGCTTCGACGGCAACACCTGTGGTGTCATCGTCAGCATCGACGAGCAGAGTGCTGACATCGCCCAAGGTGTCGATAAGAGCGAAGAACTTCGTGGCGGCAAGGCCGGCGAAGACACCATCAATGGTCAAGGCGCCGGCGACCAGGGAATGATGTTCGGCTACGCCTGCAACGAGACCCCCGATTTGATGCCGTTGCCAATCTGGTTGGCGCATCGTTTGGCCGAGCGTCTCAGCGAAGTCCGCAAGTCGGGCGCTGTGCCGTATCTGCGCCCCGACGGCAAGACCCAGGTCACGTTCGAGTACGAGCACGGCATTCCAGTGCGCCTTTCGCATGTTCTCGTGAGCACCCAGCATCAAGACGGCGTCGATCGCGACACGATGATCCGGCCAGACCTCATCGAGCAGGTCATCCGCCCCATCGTTCCGGCAGCGTTCGCCGACGACGACTACAACGTGTACGTCAACCCAACCGGCAAGTTTGTTGTCGGCGGTCCTCATGGCGACACGGGCCTCACTGGCCGCAAGATCATTGTCGACACCTACGGCGGCATGGGCCGTCACGGTGGCGGCGCGTTCAGCGGTAAGGATCCCAGCAAGGTCGACCGTTCGGCTGCATACGCGGCGCGTTGGGTTGCCAAGCACGTGGTCGCCTCTGGCGCAGCCTCACGCTGCGAAGTGCAAGTTGCCTACGCAATCGGCATGGCTCAGCCGGTCAGCATTTTGGTCGAGACGTTCGGCACGCACACGGTTGACCCTGCGGTCATCGAAGCCGCCGTTCGCGATGTCTTCGACCTGCGTCCTGCAGCAATCGTGCGAGACCTCGATCTCAAGCGCCCCATCTTCCGCAAGACCGCTGCTTACGGTCACTTCGGGCGTTCATTGCCAGAGTTCACATGGGAGAACGTCAGCCGTCTGGCCGACTTCAAGGCAGCGATCGGCGCCTGATTCTGGTGACGCCACCGGCGTCGCCGGAACTGCTTGTTGCCCGGGTGGTTCCCGATGTCTCCGGTCTTGATCGGCAGTTCGATTACCTCGTTCCCGACAAGCTACGCGCTCGCGTTGGCATCGGCGCGCTTGTTCGCATCACCCTCAACGGGCGCCGTATCGGCGGCTGGGTTGTTGGCGTCGGTCCGCCCGACCCAAACATCGCCATCGACAAACTATTGGCCATCACCAAGGTCACGGGCATCGGCCCATCGCAAGAAGTCATCGACTTGTCGCGATGGGCGAGCCTGCGTTGGGCCGGTCCGCTTCGAGCGTTCTTGGTGTCTGCGTCGCCGCCTGGTGCAGTGATCGCGTTGCCGGCGGCTGCGTCTGGGGGAGTAGTTCCCGAACCTGTGCATCACGGGGCGCGCCAGGTGCTGGCAGCCGGAGGCGGGGTACTTCGCTTGCCTCCAGCTGCCGATGTCACGCCCGTTGTGCTGGCCGCCTGCATGCTCGGCCCGGTGCTCGTGGTGACCCCGTCGGTGCATCAAGCGCGCATGGTCGCCATTCGTCTGCGACGTGCTGGTCGCACCGTTGCGGTGCTTCCCAATGAGTGGGCAGCGGCGGCCGGTGGAGTCGATGTCGTGATTGGTGCTCGAACTGCTGTGTGGGCGCCTTGTGCTGGTCTTCGTTCGGTGGTTGTACTCGACGAGCACGACGAAGGTCTGCAGGACGAACGCCAGCCCACGTGGCATGCGCGAGACGTCGCCTGCGAGCGAGCTCGTCGAGCGGGTGTGCCAGTCATGCTCGTGTCGCCGTGCCCAAGCGCCACGGCAGTTGCGTCGGTCGGTATCAATAACGTCTTTCGGCCGTCGGTAGGCGACGAACGCGCTGGCTGGCCCATTGTCGAGATCGTCGATCGCACGCGTGAAGAGCCATGGCAGCGCAGCCTCGCTACGTCGGCGCTGATTCGCCATCTCCGTGACCCGCAACGCCAAGTGGTGTGCGTCCTCAATACAACCGGTCGTGCCCGGCTGTTGGCCTGCCGCAGTTGCCGAGCGATGCAGCGCTGCGAGACGTGCGAGGCAGCCGTAGCGCAGCACGACGACGGCCAGTTTGTGTGTGGCCGGTGCAGCAAAGTGCGTCCGCCCGTGTGTCAGGCGTGCGGCGCCAGCGCGTTCGCCGCGCTTCGTATCGGAGTCACTCGCTTACGCGAAGAACTCGAGGCCGCTGCCGGTAGGCCAGTGGTGGCTATCGACGCCAAAGCTGCCGACACCGAGGCAGTGCCCGACGCGGGTGTGTATGTCGGAACCGAAGCAGCGTTGCACCGTGTTCGGCGGGCAGACACGGTTGCGTTTGTCGACTTCGATGCCGAGTTGCTCGCGCCGCGATATCGCGCCACCGAAGAAGCGCTCGGCTTGTTGGCGCGGGCCGCCAGGCTTGTTGGCGGTCGAGCCGATGGCGGTCGAATCTTGGTGCAGACCTTCTTGCCCAAGCATGAGGTGCTCGATGCTGTGTTGCACGCAGATCCGAGCCGACTGATGGCCAAAGAACTGCAGCGACGGGCCAGCCTCGGCTTCCCTCCATCGGGGGCCTTGGCCGTAGCGAGTGGAGCTGGCGCAGCGGAATTTGTGGTTGATGTCGGTGCAGGCCGCTGCTGTTTCCGACGGCACGTATTTGTTGCGCGCCGCAACCTGGGACGTACTCAGCCAAGCGATTGCAGCCACACCGCGACCACGAGGCAGTCGGGTGCGTATCGAGGTCGATCCGCCGCGTATCTAACTCGGGTTGGGCGTTGCTCGCGTGGTGCTGAGCAAACGAAAGCCCTTTGCCGAGGCCATGCGTTCGGTGGGGTAGCCCTGATTCGTGAGCCATGTTTGCAGCGAATCGGAGCCGAGGTGCTTCTGCACGACCATCGTTACGTGGCCCGTTGGGCTCAGACGGGGCAGCCAGCGCAGCAAGAGATCGTGCAACGGGCCCTTGCCGATATGGATTGGCGGATTACTCCAGATGGTGTCGAACACCACGTCGGCGGGTATGTCGTCGGGCAGGCAGGCGCGCACGTTGGAGACGTTGTTGGTCTCGGCGTTCTGGCGCGTGAGGGCTACCGCACGCTCGTTCACGTCTACCGCCCACACAGCCGCGTCAGGAGAACGCTTGGCCATCGAGATGGCGATGGCGCCTGCGCCGCAACCGAGATCGAGCAGATTGCCGGTGGCCGAAGGCGCCGGTGCCTTCAAGAGCAAGAGGCGAGTACCGGTGTCGAGCGCGCCATAACTGAACACGCCGCGATCGGTTGTGAGCTTCAGCGTGCCCTCGGGAAGGGCCACGGTGATCACATAAGGCTGGCTAGCCGACGATGGGTGCGGGCTGAAGTAGTGCTCGTTCGTCATAGCGCGGTTGTCCTTGCAGGGGTGAGTAGCCTCTCAGTGTGGCCTACGAAATACGCACCTTTGGTGATCCAGTCCTGAAAACAAACGCGGCTCCGATCACCGAAATTGACGGCAAGATCGCCCGCTTGATCGACGAGATGTTCGACACGCTCTACTCCAGCGATAGCGGTATCGGTCTTGCCGCCCCTCAGATCGGCGTTCAAAAGCAGATATTCGTCTGGGAAGTCGACGACGAAGAGATGGTCATCATCAACCCCGAGATCGTTGAGAGCAGCGGTGAGTTGCTGTTCGACGAGGGTTGCTTGAGTCTCCCGGGTTTGTATGCCGAGATTCTGCGCCCGAAAGATGTGTTGATGCGCGGCCTCGATATCGATGGCAACGTGATCGAACTCGAGGCCACCGATTTGATGGGTCGCCTGTTTCAGCACGAGATCGACCATCTGCACGGCATGTTGATGTTCGATCGAATGTCTCCAGATCAGCGCAAAGAGGCGCTCGCCGAGTACAGCCGCATCACCAGCAACCAAGCACCCGCTCGCGCTCCACGCCGGTTGAAACTCAAGTGACGCAACTGGCCGCGCTGCCTACGGGTAGGCCCCAGCGAATTGTCTATCTCGGTACGCCCGAAATTGCGGTGGCTCCTCTCGAAGCGCTCGTTGCTGCTGGCTTCGAGGTGGTGCTTGTGGTCACCCGAACCGACAAACG
>JAPKZR010000140.1 GCA_026393695.1 Actinomycetota bacterium | reverse complement strand
GCGGTCTTGCGTGGCATGCACCGCCACGTTGGCGTAGAGGTGTTCCAAAGTCGAAGTCACCTTGCCAACGTAGCCTCTGGCTCAGGTCTGAATCCGTAATACCCGACGCAAAAATTCGAGTTGATGCAGGAGCAGGTTCTCCGCCACGATTTCCTGCGGCGTCATGTGCGTTACGCCAGATAACGGCAGTACTTCGTGCGCTTTTCCGGCCGCCAACAGGGCTGACGAGAGGCGCAATGTGTGCGCCGCGACCACGTTGTCGTCGGCCAAACCGTGGATGAGCAGCAGCGGCCGAGTGAGCAAATGGGCGATGTCGAGCAGTGACGAGCGATCGTATGGCTCGGGATCGGAGAAGGGATCGCCCAGGTAACGCTCGGTGTAGTGCGTGTCGTACAAACGCCACTCAGTGACGGGTGCGCCGGCAACAGCCGCGTGAAAAATGTCGGGTCGCTGCATCACAGCGAGCGCTGCGAGGTATCCGCCAAAGCTCCAACCACGAATGCCGACCCGTTCGCGGTCGAGTTGAATTCCGTCGCGGGCGAGGATCNNNTTCCGTCGCGGGCGAGGATCTCGGTGACTCCTTCGAGGGCGCGCACTTGATCGTCGAGCACGGGCCCGGCGAGGTCGAGATGCACCGCTCGTTCCCACTCGGTGCCACGCCCCGGTGTGCCCCGACCGTCGGTGATGATGACCGCAAAGCCTTGATCGGCAAACCATTGCGACGAGAGATAGGCACTGCGGGCGCTGACCACGCGCTGGCTGTGTGGGCCGCCATATGGGTCGACCAGTACAGGCAGCGGGCCGTTGATCACGCCGTGCGGCAGCACCACTGCAACTGCCAAGTTGTCGTCGCCAACTCGGTGGATCGACACGTTGGGCTCGACCAAGGGGGTTTGTGCATACGACCTGATTGTGGTGTTGCCCACCCGTAGCGTGGCGCCGTGGGCCCCAAGTGTGGACGAACGAATCGCGAAGGTGTCGCCGCCAACTGTTGCGGCGTGCACGCCCACCTCGGTGGTGAGGCATGTGCATCCGCTGTCGGCCGACCATTGCCACACATGTTGCACAGTGGGGTCGTCGAGTGGGTTCGCCGCAAATGTGATGGTGTTGCCAGCAACCGCCGTGACCGAGCGCACTTGCTGATCGGGTGGTGACACGACCTCTTCATCAACGAGCAGTCGTCGGGCTCCGGCGCGATCTGCGGCCATCACCAAGCGACCATCGCTGAGCACGGCAGGGGTGCCAGCAACGAGATCGACCCATTGGTCATCATGATCGGCGAACACCACGTTGGTGATGCCGGTTGCGGGGTCGGCTTCGAGCACTAAGAGTCGGGTTTGATCACGCGACTGCACAGTGAGGAGCAGTCGATCTTTGGTGGGCCATGTGACATTGGCGAGGTACGGGAAGCTGTCGGTATCCCAGTGAATCTGCACTCTGCTCGCAGCTGTGCGCTGCCCCAGCGTGATGACGAACAACGACACCAAGGCGTTGTCGGTGCCGGCAGCCGGATAGCGATGTTGCGTGGGCGCACTCTCGGGATGCGCTGGGTCGGCGATATGCCAGATCGAGACCGGCGATGTGTCGGCTCGCTCAACTGCGATGGCGGCGCCATCGGGAGACCACCAATACCCGCGTTGGCGGCCCATTTCTTCGGCGGCAACGAACTCGGCGCTACCCCAGGTGGCATTGGGATTGTCGGGCTCGGAGGCCAGCTCCCAACTGCTGTTGTCGAGTTCGCCGATGCGAATGGTGGCGCCACACACGTACGCAACGCGTGCTGCGGTTGGGTCTGGTCGTGGGTCGAACACCGGGCCAGCAACAGTGAGCTCTCGCGCTGATCCGCTGATGAGGCCGGCGCCAAACAGCCGCCCGCCTAATGAGAACGAAGCGACGGTCACCGCCGAGTCTGTGGCATAACTGACTACTCCGCCAGCGCCTTCGCGGGTTCGTTCGCGCCGAGCACGTTCCTCGGCGGGCTCGTTGCTGTCGGCCGCAGCCAACAGTTGCCGCGGGTCGGCCACGAGCCGCTCGGTGCCAGTTGCTACATCGAGCACCCACAAACAGTTCACCGGATCGTCGCCGCTGGCGCTGCGGCAAAACACCACGCGCTGCCCGTCGGGAGACACCGTGACGGTGCGTGGGTCGCCCAGCGTGAGCCGCTGAGTGCGCGCGTACTGTCGAGGGAAGGTCAGGTCGCTCGGGGCGTCGCCGTTGACGAACGAATCACTCATTCGGATCGTCCTTACGGCTTGACGAGAATCTTGGCGTGCGCCTCAGGGTTGGCCAGATCGGTGAAAGCCTGCGGCACGCCGTCGATGTTGACAGTGCCGGTGATCCACGATGAAAGGTCGACTTTGCCCTCGGAGATTGCCTCGAGCGCAGATGAGAATTCGGCGGGCTCGTAACCCAGCGCGAACTGGATGTTGAGCTCGCCCTGAATGCCGAGCATCGGGTGAATGTGGTCTTGCTGCATGCACACACCGACCACGAGGATGCGGGTGTCTTTGGGTGCAACCCGCATTGCTTCGTTAATCATTCCGGGCACGCCGACAGCTTCGAAGATAACCAGCGGACGAGAGCCATCGATCTTGCGCCATGCATCGATAGCGGTGGTCTCGCGTGGGTCCACTGCGATGTCGACACCAAGCTTCTCGGCGAGGGCGCGGCGACGCGGCGAGAAGTCGGCAGCGATGATGGGGCCAATGCCGCGCATGCGGAGTTCGGCGATACAGGCCAAGCCCACTGGGCCAAGGCCCAACACGATGGCGGCGTCGCCGACTGCGATGCGGCTCTTGGCCACGGCGTGGACGCCAACGGCGAGCGGTTCGGTGAGTGCGGCGAGATCTGTAGGCAGGCCAGCTGGCACCTTGATGCCGAGCATCTCGTTGAGCACCATCATCTCGGCGTAGCCGCCGTTGTAGGTGTTGCTGAACCCAATGCCGTGCAGGCCTGAGTTATCGAACGCCACGGGCATCGAGACGATGACATCGCCAACCGCAAAGCGGGTTGCGCCGGGGCCGAGCTCGACGACCTCGCAGCAGAATTCGTGACCCATCACCATGTCTCGTTCGGGCACGAACATCTGCATGCTCACCGGATTCGGTGCCAGACCCTCGCGGAACTTCTCGGCCATTTCGCGCTGCTCCTTGCCGTGGGAGAGCAAGTGAAGATCGCTGCCGCAGATACCGCACGCCAACACCTTGGTGAGCACTTGGCCCGGACCCGGTGTTGGGATGTCGATGTCGTCGACCCTGAGTTGCCAATCACGAATTACGGCTGCACGCATGGTGGTGAGAGTACCGCGGCGGCGAACGCGGGGGACTGTTCGGCGAGGTTGGCTAGCTGCTGAAGTGTGCGATTGCGGCGACGATCACATCGAATGCAGCATCGGCATCGACATGAGTGAGCACGTCGCAGTTCGGTGGGCGACGCTCGATGAGCGCCCGCTCGTCGATGAGGGTCATGCCGCGGGTGTGGTCGCCGGCGGTCTCGATAACCACATGGCGCTGCACGACCGTGAACAGCTCCGGATGGGTGAGCGCCATCACTGCAAGCGGATCATGCACGGCTGCGCCGCCCATGTCGTCGTGGCGGGTCATGTAGGTGGCGCTAAAGAAATGCAAGAGGTCGGCGAGCAACTCGGCAAGTCGACCGGGAAGCGCGCTGACCTTGGCGATGCGATCGGGGGTTGCCTGAAACGGGTGCGTCACGTCGAGCCCGGCCATCTTCAGTGGGCCGCCATATTCGTAGACTATCGCGGCGGCCTCAGGG